>NZ_PJAV01000029.1:0-2174 GCF_002836695.1 Pseudoalteromonas sp. 78C3 | reverse complement strand
ATTATGTAGAGACTCTAAAATAGCATGGGAAGCGGTTGGTAAAGTAAATTACGAGCGAAAAGAGAGTGAGAAAGGAAATGCTATATTCAGACGCTCACTCTATGTGGTAAAAGATGTTGCTGAAGGCGAGTTATTTACACATGAAAATGTAAAAAGTATTAGACCTGGTTATGGTTTAGCTCCCAAGTACTTACATGAGGTACTTGGTAGTGTTGCTGCAGAATGCATTAAAGCAGGAACAGCTATAAAGAATACTTTAATAAAAAAGGATTAACTTGAAAGCTGTAATATATTCTTTATTTAAATATTTAGAGATTGGCAGCTTAGCTTTGGTTAACTTGATCCTAGCGGAGAAGGTCGGCCCTACTCAGCTAGGATTGTTAATGCCTATATTAATTTTTATTACATACTCAAATTATAGTACTTTTGGAGCACCACAACTCATACTCAAGTACTTGCCAAGAAAGTATACTCTGACTTCTAAAGAGTTGTTAATTGATTCATCAAGTAAATTATTGAGTATAGGTTTTTTAATAACACTTATAGCGGGATTTATTTTCCTGGAGCTTAAGCATGTTGGTTTAGTTTTTTATATATGCGCTGCAACTTTTACTTCAAGTTTTATTGCTTCGAAACTGCGAGTTGATGTCCGCTTTCTTCCAATAAATATCGCTAATTTTCTTTCCTCTGTAGGGTTATTAGTACTAACATTTTATTATGTTCAGGATGTTTATAGTTATCTGAGTGCATTAGTCTTTGCTAAGTCTTGTATGTTGTTGGTTTATGTTCTGGCTGATTTTAAGTTTTTCTCGAATAGTTTTAAATCTCTTTTGCGTAGGATAAAACTTAAAGTTTTTTATTTTTATGGACGTGCGGCCTTATCGATGGCATTAAGCGGTATCGCCTTTACTATCTTAATGTCCATCGATAGGCTTATTATACAAAGCTGGCAATTAGATTCTGTCTTATTAGGCGTCTATCAGCTCGCTGATACAATCGGTATGGCATTTTATTTAGGTGTTACAACATTTTTATTTTATTTTTACCCTGTTTTTTTAAAAAAAATAAATGAAGATAAAGTGTTTAGAAATAACTATTTAAGGATTTTATTGGGTATAAGTTTAGTCCCATTTATTATGTATTACCCAGCAAAAATGACTTTTGAACTATTTGAAGGAGTCTTGTTTGAAAGTTACCCTGGCGTTTGGAGTATTGTTCCTAAAATTATTTTTTTGAAAATGGCTTTAGTAATATACTCATCATTATTGACTTACTATATATCGAGGTCTAAAGATATGATAGGGGTGTGTATAACTGTAGCTCTTACTTTTAGTATAGTGCTAATAAACTTTTTATTTATTTCTCCTGATCAAAATGGTTTATTATTGCTACCGATAGCGTGCTCGTTAGCTATTTTTATCTTTATTTTTGGAATCGTTTTTAGTGAATATAAAAATAATAAAGTCTATTAATTAACTTACATCTTAATATAAAAATAGGAAATATTACCTCTTGCTATGATGAAATGGATATTACGCGCAACATCGTAAGCCATCGGGGGCGGATGTTTTATTTCGACAAAGGTAAGTGCTAAAAGCTACCAATAAATGTTATTGCGCTAAGGTATAAAGAAGTAGGCCTCCTTATCAGGTATCGCAACTACAAAAAGCTGAAAATGATATTAGCAATTACTTGATGAATAATTATAGCTGGCACAGTTAGTGCCGTTACAATCATATGGCAGCTCTAGTTGTGGCAGAGTAAAAACTTAATTTACTGTCCAGAATTAACTGGTTTCAAACACATCTATTATATTTGTATCTTTTAGGAAATTACTGATTATGACTATTAGAGGTAGTGAAGTTTTATATTTGGATTTTACTGGTAAATATCGGAAATCCACAAATTTTGTTGTTTCTGACTATGACCGCATTAACTCTATAAATATTCATTCTAAAAAAATAGAAGAGATAAATATATTTGATTATGAAGAAGGGTTAGCTGCTTTGATAGATGATTTATCAATTAACGATAGATTTACTTTAAAAGCGGCGCAGGCGCATTTTTTTAGAAATGTAATTGAAGTATTACTTCAATGGCAGGTTGGGATAGAAGAAGGAATAAAAAAAAATCATCCTGATCAAGTTGACTTCGGAGATATGTATAGTACTACT
>NZ_PJAV01000028.1:0-2244 GCF_002836695.1 Pseudoalteromonas sp. 78C3 | reverse complement strand
ATGAATACACTCATTGAACAAGTCAAAACTGAAATAGCCTATCTTGGTTATTCGCAAAGTACCTGTAAAAGTTACTGCGAGCATTTACTTAAACTCAGCCATTATTTTAATAAACCACTCGATTTAATTACTGATGATGAGCTGAATATCTTTTTTAAAGATCCCGCTATTCGCAAGCTCTCCAGAGCGAGTCAAAAAATACAAATAAACAGCATTTGGTTTCTGTTTAAGAATATTTTACATCGCCCACTGAACTTAGACATAGCCTTGCCTAAAGCAAAACCTCGGGCACCTACTTATTTATCGCGTGATGATATTCGACGACTTATAGAAAGTTGCACGGATATGCGCTTAAAAACATTGATAGTGGTGTGTTATGGATGTGGTTTGCGTATTGGCGAACTGCTGCGCATCAAAGTGCAAGACATCGATGGACAGCGTAAAACCATTTTAATTGAACATGGTAAAGGAGATAAGTCACGCTATGTTGTTGTATCAGATAGCGTGCTAAATCAATTACGTTGCTATTGGAAAATGTATCACCCAACGGGCTGGATGTTTTATTCACGATGGTTAATGGATAAACCCATGTCACCCTCAAGCTTCAGAAAGGCATTGAAAAAACATGCACAAATGTGTGGTTTAAAGCACTGTAATCCACATGTATTACGCCATGCTTATGCAACACATCAACTTGAGTTAGGGATGCCGCTTCATCAACTTCAACATCAGCTTGGTCACAGTGACATTAGAACCACGCAAAGTTACTTACACTGGTTACCTGAATTAGGGCATGGTGGTATTGATTTACTCGCAAGTTGGGGAAACCAATGAGCGGCTTGCACCTCGCTGATATTTTAAATTCTGGCCTTGGGAATTATCGGCAGCACCACATAATGAGTTATCAGCAGTTACGAGTCTGCCAACACCTTCAATCATGCAGAACGGGTCAGCTCGGTTATCAAGCATGGCAATGTGATAGCTGTGGTGAGTTACAAAAGATTGGATGTAGTTGTCGAGACCGACATTGTCCACGTTGCCAAGGTATGGCAACGGCTAAATGGGTGCAAAGACAACAAGAGGATTTATTATCGTGTCGCTATTTCCACCTTGTTTTTACGCTCCCGCATGAGTTAAATATCATTGCGCACTACAACCCAAACGCGTTGTATCACTGTTTATTTAAAGCCGCATGGCAAACGCTGTGTAAATTTGCGAAACGAAAGAGGCATGGCCAGTTAGGCATGACAAGCGTACTGCATACGTGGGGGCAGAACTTAAGTCAGCATATTCACCTGCATTGCTTGATACCCGCAGGCGCGCTTGATAAAGCGCACTGGCATGAAATAGAAAAAGGCTATTTATACCCCGTTAAAGCATTATCAACAGTGTTTAGAGGGAAAATGCTCGCGGCGCTCAATGAATGCGATAGTTCATTCGCGAAGGTAAGCACACCAACCAAATGGTGCGTGTATAGCAAAGCCTGTTTAACGTACAGTGAAAAGTTAGTCAGTTACCTTGCACGTTATACCCGAAAAGGCGTGATGTCAGAATCGCGATTAGTGTCAGCGACTGAAGAAACAGTGAGCTTTAAATACCGCGATTATGCAGATAACAACCGCGATAAAGTCATGACTCTGAGTTGTGATGAATTTTTACGGCGCTACTTACAACATGTATTGCCCAAAGGGTTTATGCGCATTCGCCACTATGGCTTTTTAGCTAATGCATGTCGCAAGCGAAAGTTAGGGTTAATAAAGGCTCAAGTATCAGCAACCCCATGCAAAGCGGTGAAGCCGAAGGTAGAGCAAGAACGATTAATACCCCATTGGTCTTGCCAGTCATGCAAGACGGGTACCTTACGATTTATTGGTGTGATGAATTTAGATGAGGCGACAAATAAAATAGCGCGAACGAGTTAGCAGCCTTGCTTGCTGCATCAAATCAATAAGTTAACCTGCTTAATTGCTCAGGCTAATAGCGACTATGCGAGCGAAAAATATCCTTGCTTAACGGTTAAACATTCGGTTTAATGAATAGATAATAAACGCTGAGCAATGCAGGGAAAGCTTAAATTATAATAGGTAAGCTTATTAAATTAGCTGATTTAGCTAGAGCCTCTAAAAAGCAAATTCCCATAGCATAAACAACACCAACTCTGACACACCGAGCAGGTAGCGCCTCAGTCCAACAAGCGATTATGCAACACAAACTGCGTGTCGCATAAATACTAAAGTGTTAGGC
>NZ_PJAV01000027.1:0-2412 GCF_002836695.1 Pseudoalteromonas sp. 78C3 | reverse complement strand
GATTATGGGCAACTAATTTTATTAAAGCTGTTACTCGTCAGCGCGATGCTGCTCCTAGGTGCATGGCATAAGCTTTTTTTAGTCCCGCAAATCACTCAACAACACCATATAAGTATATTAAAACGCTCGATTACTGTTGAAATAGTAATTGCCCTGTTTGTACTTATTACAACAAGTGTATTTACCACACTTGTTGGTCCGCCTATTTAACGATTAATAAAAAGGGAAACGTATGTTAATTAAATCCTTTAATTTAAAAATTTTATTGCTACTAATTTTTAGCACTGTTAGTTCTTTTACTGTTAGTGCACATGACGATGAAAAATATTCAAAAAAAGGCAAGGCCTTTGTCAATGTTGATAGCGAGGCTGCAAAAACAGTCAGCCTATTTCATGCATCTCTAAAACAAGGTAATCGCGAAGCTGCACGTAAATTACTGGCCGACGATGTCATCATTTTTGAAGGCGGAAGTGTTGAGCGTTCTGCAGATGAATACGCGAAACATCATATGATAGCGGATATGAAATTCTTAAGTGCTGTTAATAGTGAACTACTAGAGCATCAAGTTTACACAAATGGAGACATAGCTTACTCAATTTCAAGAAGTAAAACTCAAGGAAAGTACAAAGGAAAAGATATTAAGTCTATGGGAATGGAATCAATCACATTAAAAAACACCGATACAGGTTGGAAAATCACTCATATTCATTGGTCAAATTAAGGAGTTAAGAATGCGAGTAATCTACATTACCTCAGCGTTATTTTTATCATTAACTATGTCATTTTCGGCGATAAGTATCGAAAAACAACATAAAGCATTAATAACTTATGAGAATTCAGAAAAACCTAAAATTGAGCTTACCGTTTATAAAAGTAAAAATTGTGGATGTTGTAATAAGTGGATTGCTCATTTGAGCGAAAACAATATTCAAACAAAAGCAATTAACGTCAATGACATGGGGACGATTAAATCTCAGTATCAAATAAAATCAAATATGCGGTCATGCCATACAGCCGTTTCAGCCGATGGATTTGTATTTGAAGGTCATGTTCCCGCCAAACATATAAAACAGTTTTTAGCTGAACAACATCCTGAAAAGACGATAGGGCTCTCTGTTCCCGCTATGCCTGCTGGTACGCCAGGTATGGAAATGGGCGATCGCTTTTATAAATATAATATTGAAATGCTTACGCACGATTTACAGCAAAATACTTATAAGCATATTAGCAAATACGCTGAGCAGTTTTAACACTTATGGCACAACTCTTGATGTAATATTAAACATTGATTCAATGATTAAATATATAGTGGGTTTACGCCTAATAACCTGTAAGAATTACCCATTGGTATAAATGATATACAAAGTAAATGATAGAAAGGAGCCATCTAATGTCGCAGTATTTAAAGTTTTTCTTAATGATAGCCACATCAACATTAGTCATGTTTGTACTGATGTATTTGAATACTTATCAGCTAAGTCATGTTTTTTTTAGTGAAACTCGCACTTATATGGCGCTTTATATGGGAGCCATGATGGCAGTGATAATGCTACTTTTCATGCTCAATATGTATAAAGATAAAAAGAAAAATATAACAGTACTCATTGCTAGTGTTACCGTATTTGCGGGAAGTTTATTTTTAGTTCGATCACAAGCGACTGTTGATGATAGCTCATGGATGTCGGCGATGATCCCACATCATTCAATTGCAATACTCACCAGTGAAAGGGCAAAAATCAAAGATAAGCGAGTCCAAGAGCTTGCAACAAATATTATTGAGGCACAGCGTCGTGAGATTAAAGAAATGCAGTGGTTACTAAAGGATATAGAGAAAAATGGCCTAGCAGAAACTCAGGAGCAAGCACAATCTAGGACCGTACCGGATTTTAATGCTAAGTAAAATTTTATACCAATACATAAAAGGGAGCTAAACATGAGTAAATCAGCCCAACTTTTTAGAATGGCCACAGATGAGCATATTTGTCCGTTTGGTTTAAAATCAAAAGACCTACTAGAGCGAGAGGGATATACAGTTGATGATCAGCTATTAACTTCTCGAGAGCAAACAGATGAATTTAAAAAACAACACAGTGTAGAAACTACACCTCAAACATTTATTGATAATAAACGTATAGGTGGCTATGACGACTTACTCGATTACTTTGATAAGCCAAAAGCTGGGCAAGAAGGTACAACTTACACGCCCGTGATTGCGATTTTTTCGGTTAGTTTTTTGCTTAGTGTGGCATTTAGTTTTGCAGCGAATAATAGCTTATTATCAATGCAAACCGCTGAACTGTTTGTAGCCCTAACAATGGCAGTGTTAGCAATACAAAAGCTTCAAGACTTATTTAGCTTTACTAATTCATTTATAACCTATGACTTAGTCGCTATGAAAGTAGTCAGGTACGC
>NZ_PJAV01000026.1:0-2504 GCF_002836695.1 Pseudoalteromonas sp. 78C3 | reverse complement strand
AATTAGCGCCTTTTTGCATTGTGGCTAAATACAAATTTAATGCTGATTGATCATGTGCGTTGCTAGTTGAGAGAATGATTGCTTTAATCCTTCACGTAACAACGGATTGTCTATTTCTATATCCAGCGTTTTATTCATGCAGTGCATCCACTGATCGCGCAATGCTTTATCTACAGTAAAAGGCATATGCCTTTTACGTAGCATTGGCTGGCCATGTTTTTCAGTAAATAGGTTTGGCCCGCCTAACCAACCAGATAAAAATTCAAAAAATACTTGGCGAATTCGATCTAATGGCAGAGGATGCATATCATATAACGGTTTAGCGTATTCATCTGACTCCATTATGTCGTAGAATCGATTGGAGATAGCACGCGCCCCTTTCTCTCCACCTATTATTTCATACGGTGTTTTTTCAGGAGTAGGAGCCTGTTGCTCAGGAGCTGGCTTAGATTTAGAAAAAAGTCGTTTAATCATATTACTTATCATCGTTAATAGGCAGTTTATAGCTGCAAAGAGGTTGCTTTAAAATGGACAAATATGCGGTTTTTGGAAATCCAATTAAACATTCAAAATCCCCCGCGATACATAAACAATTTGCTGTATCACTGGGCGAGCAAATCGACTATCGCGCAATATTAGCACCTATCGATAACTTTGAAAAAACAGTATTGTCTTTTTTTGAGCAAGGTGGTGTTGGTGCTAACGTTACAATGCCATTTAAAGAGCAAGCCTATGCAATGGCCGATGAGCTTACGCCATTAGCTAAAATTGTAGGGGCTGTTAATACATTAAAAAAACGAGATGATGGCACATTACTCGGTGATAACACCGATGGTGTGGGCTTTGTAAATGATTTAGTCGCTAATGAAGTAGCCATAACTAATAAACGCATTTTAATCATAGGTGCGGGCGGTGCTGCTCGAGGGGTTATTTTACCTTTGTTAGAGCATAACCCTCAGGAAATAATAATAGTTAATCGCACAGCACAAAAAGCTAAAGAACTCACAGAGCTGTTTACTCAATATGGACCAGTATCTGGCTTTGGCTTTGATGATTTACCAGTAAGCGATTACTCACTAATTATAAACTCTACATCTAGCAGTATGAATAATGAGCTTCCAGCTCTTGATGAAAAACACATAACTAACTGTGAAGTCGCTTATGACATGTTTTATTCATTGCAAAATACCATTTTTATGAATTGGGTTGCACAGCATAATATTAACGCTAAGCTTTTAGATGGCAGTGGAATGTTAGTTGGTCAAGCTGCTCAAGCATATTATGTATGGCGTAACAAAATGCCAAAAATACTTCCCGTCGTTGATGCACTCAAACAAGGAATGCTTAAATGAATCAGGCAATACAGTTTATAGATAGGCTAGAGTTTAGAGAGCCCGATCATCAGTTAGTTTTTTTTGCACAAGTTAGTGGCATGCTGGTGGAATGTATAATAGAAGTAAATACACTTAAATTAACAGACGAAAGTCACGCAACAGAGTATTTTGAAAAGTATCGTTTTGATTACGAAGAACGTGCCGAGGAGCTTATCGAAGAAGAGAGCTATAACTCGGCAGGCCAAATTGAAGTAAGCTTATTAACTTAAGTTAGCGATTTCAGCTAAGTATTCATCTTTAAGTGATACATAGTTATCGGCAGATATTTTTAAGAAGGCAAGTTCTTGCTCTGTAAGAGGGCGGGCTTGCTTAGCTGGACTTCCTACATATAAGTAACCAGACTCTAAACGCTTGTTTGGAGGCACCAAAGAGCCGCCGCCTATAATTACATCATCTTCAACAACCACGTTATCCATAATGATAGCGCCCATACCCACAAGTATACGATCTCCTAGTACGCATCCATGCAACATTACCTTATGACCAACAGTTACATCGTCACCTATAATAAGTGGGTAACCATCAGGATTGCTTTTAGTTGCACGAGATAAATGCAAAACACTGCCATCTTGTATATTTGTACGCTCACCAATACGTATATAGTTAACATCACCACGTGCAGCTACTAACGGCCACACACTACTATTATCACCTAAAGTAATGTTACCAACCAAAACCGATGACTCATCAATATAAACAGACGAATTAAATGAAGGAGTAACACCTTTATAAGAACGAATTGCCATAGTTAGTACCTTTTAGATCATAATTATTAGTCTTTGAGTGTATCAGCAAGGTGATTTTTGTACCATACAGTGCACTGTTTGGTTACAAAACTATCAGTTTTAGGGGGTTTAGTTCAGATACTAACCGAACAGTATCTTTTTTTACTTTTTCTTTAAAAAAGTGCTTGCGTAAAAATATGATCTCCCTATAATGCGACCCCACTGAGACGGGAAACGCCAACGCATAGCGAGGAGCGAACTACTCAGAGAGTTAAATAAAACTTCGGTTTTAAATCTTCCAAAAGAAAATTTAAAACTAAGTGTTGACTCGAAAAATAAAGGGTGTATTATTCGCATCCCTTGAGTCGCTAAAGCGACTCAAAAC
>NZ_PJAV01000025.1:0-2541 GCF_002836695.1 Pseudoalteromonas sp. 78C3 | reverse complement strand
GTTCGCTTCTCGTTTAGGGTATTAAATATATAAGCAATGCTAGCCTTTCAGATGATAAAAAATATCAAAAGTACGAATCAAACTAACTAAAAGTACGACTAGCAGCCTCAGAAGTACGGCACTATCCAGTATAAAAACACGAGCCGAATCTGAACTTTATCCTTTTCGAAAACGCTCTAGTTCGAACTTCGTAAGTTGCGTTCTTCCACTCTCTGTATCGCGAAAAATAAAGACATTATCGTTCTCTACCCTAAGGCGATACTCTAAAATTTTTTTAAGTTTTTGAATACGATTCTTAAAAGCTGATGATGGCAGCTTAATACCAATTCTTTCACGAAGATTATCTAGTTTGATAATCTGCATAGAAGGCCGTCCACATCGCTTACGACATACCTCATAAAGCCTGCGCTCAAATGGTTTTGATAATTTAAAATAATCTTCATGCAATGTTAAAACATCATTATCATCGATCGTCTCAATAAGCCAATCTGACAATGTTACTTGCCAACAACTTAAACCACCATCTTCGATTAACTTAAAACTTTCTATGAGGCCCATACTTTCCATAAATCTTCGGCCATTAAATATATAATCAGTAGTTATTAATGTTCCTGAGAGTCGGTATAATGCCTTCTTAACAAGCTTGTACTCTTTTCCTGATGTTCCTCTTCCTGTGGCTTTAAGGAGATCATAAGTATTGAAGCAAATCGTGTTACTAAGCTCTAACTTAGCGTTTTTAGCAGCCATTATGTGGCTCAAGCAATAAATGAGTATTTCTTTGTCTTTGATGGTTGCTCGACCTAAAAAGCTTGGTTCAATTTTTATCGATATGCCTTTATACGAAAAATCCAACGCATCTTTAGACTTTCCATCTAATGCAAAAACAGGCCACACCATAGAAAACATATCTGACTTTAAGCTCACATGTGTCATTGAGCATTTCATGTAGCCCGTCATTTAAAAGCGAGGCTGTGATTCTAACCACTCGTGAAAATCTGAGACTGGAAACAAAACCCGACGACCTATTTTTATATACGGCGGTAAAGGGTACCTGTCACAATTTTGTTTATTAATTGCTATCTGATTAAACAGAGACTGTTTACTTATGCAAAGAAGGTCTGCCGCCTCTTGAGTGCGATAAAAAATTACTTTTTTGTTATTCATTAATATTTCCTCAAATAAATCAAATGCAATAAATTAATACTTATTGCTAACACTTCTTACTTGAAGCAATACTAATAAATTTAAGAATTAATGACTCTCAAAAAGGGGGGGGTCAATTTTTCGATGCTTTTTTTAAATAGTAAAAGATGGTAATACAAAGTAAGTCTGATGATCTACAGATAGATACAAGTAAGGGTCTTAGAAGGAAATTAGTACTTTATTGAATAATATAATGCTAAATTTTTGCTCAAAACAGGGGGCTTAAAGTTTGGCATGCCAAACTCAAGCTAAAAATTTAATGAAAACTGTAGGTGATTGGCAAGTTTAAATCATGATCCCAATTGGAAAGCATAACAATCCATTGGAAAAAATACTGAACGTCTTTTTCAGAGTAACCACTATTCACAATCTTTAAAGACTCCGAGCGATTACAAAACATCTGATAACTTTCTTTTTGAATATCCCAAACCTCACCTTTATCATTTATATAATGATGAAGCATAAAATCTAAAGTAAGCAATGAACTAATTAACCGAGGTTCCGAGATGTTATTTAGTTGACGACTTAATAGCGCTAATTGTTGATAGCTTTTATCGCAACCATAAAGGTGCACTGATAATACTGCAAGCACAGACTGATATGGCTTATTTTCAGGTTTAATCATATTACTTGTCACTTATAGAGCTCTCCACGTGCATGTGCATCTCTGGCCTCCTGTTCAGCGTAGTCGTCCCCGCAATGATTTACGCTTCCCATGCCATCACTGTACTCATCAATAAAGCGATCCTCCTCTGACTTATCGTCAACGTCTAAGATAACAGCCACGGCTACCGAGCCAATAACTTTTAATGTTTTCCAAATCATATACCACCCCAAAAGCTAAGTATTACTTAGTATCTAAAACACATTAAAGCTAAGAAACTCTTAGTTTTCAAGTTAAGAATAAATATAAATGAAAACTAATGATGACTCCCCTTTCCCAAAACGATTAAAAGAAGCAAGAAAAGCAAAAGGGCTATCTCAAAAAAAACTAGGGATCTTAGCTGGTATGGATGAGTTCGCAGCATCGGCCAGAATGAACCAATATGAAAAGGGTGTTCATGCTCCTGACTTCAAAACAGTTAAAGCATTAGCTCATATTTTAGAAGTGCCTACTGCATTTTTGTATTGCATAGAAGATGAACTCGCAGAAAAAATTTTATATTTCTGTAGCAAGTAGGTATTAAAGTTTGGCATGCCAAACTTCCCTCCCCTGTAATTCAAACCATTTCAAAATGAGGCATCATGAGCAATTCGCCTCCTTTTTACTGGGCTTTGCCCAGACCCCGCTATGTAGAAGCCTAAAATAGGCTTACACATAGCGGGGTCTGGGAATAT
>NZ_PJAV01000024.1:0-2636 GCF_002836695.1 Pseudoalteromonas sp. 78C3 | reverse complement strand
TGCGTAATACCATGATGCCGATCGCTCAATACCATTCAAGCCGATCACTTTTTTGTCTGTCAGTAGACCTCAGTAAAATCTAACTTGAGTGATCGGCATCAGTCAAGAAATTTAGTTTTTTTCGCATCGACTCGCCTTTTAATTCCAACTTTATCGCCCCGTGCACAAGCCTATCTAGAATCGCATCCGCGTGTGTCGATTCTCCGATCATTTCATACCAATTTTCTATCGGTAATTGACTCGCTATTAAGGTCGATTTTGTATCATATCTTGCATCAATTAATTCCAGTAAATCACTCCGTTGTTGAGCCGTTAATGGCTCTAATCCCCAATCATCTAAGATCAGTAAATTGGCAGAGCTAAGCTTGTTGATCAGTTTTCGATAACTACCATCGGCTTGCGCTAGAAACATCTTTTCTAATAGCTCTTTGAGCCTAAAATAATAAACGCTACTCCCTTGTTGGCAGTGGTTTTGACCAAGCGCGCAAGCGAGGTAAGTTTTGCCACAACCTGTTGCTCCTGTGATCAAGATGTTTTGGTGAAGACGAAGCCATTCACCTTGTGCTAATGAACGGATCTGAGCTTTATCGAGTTGTCGTGCTGCGCCATAGTTGAGTTGGGCAAGTGTGCCGCCAACTCTGAACTTTGCTTGTCGCGTTAGGCGATCTATTTTACGCTGATCACGCTGCGTTATTTCATGTTCAAGCAATAAACTTAGCCGCTCTTCGAAGCTTTGTTCAACGTATAAATTGGGTTGCTCGTATTGCTGCAATAGCGCATCACGTATGCCGCTTAGCTTTAAATTACTTAACTGATTATTAACTTGTTGATTGATATTTTGCATAAGTCTTCCTATGGTTTGTTAATTTTTATTAATGGTAATAGTGGTTGCCACGGATATTTTTATGATCAATATCTTGTAGTAAATCACCTTGAGCTTGTGGCAAGGGTTGTTTATCCAAGCCTTTTTCTAAGATAGTCTTTACTTGTTTAACGCGAGTAACACCTGTGGTTAATGCGCGATGACAGGCGGCTTCAAGACGTTGATCACTAAACTTTTTACCTAGGCTTAATAACCCCATACAAGCACGGTAGCTTTGCTCTGGATGTTTTTTAGCTTGCATCAATTGCATAACAAACTGCTCAGTTGATGTGCCAAATTTACTCGCCCAGCGTTCGAACCGCTGTGGTGTCCATTGTTGCTGCTTTTGATGAGCGATAGGCATATGCAGATCAAGCGTGGTGTGCGCACCTTCTCGGTATGATCTGGGGTGAACAGCGACTTGTATGCCTTGATGGTAGAGTGTCACCAACTTCCCGGAGGCATGGGCTTCAAGCTTTTGTTTAATTAAGGTATGTGGCACTGAGTAGTAGTGCTTTTCAATTTCCACATGATAATCAATATGCACGCTCACCTGTTTTACTAAGGTATAGCTGTAAGGCTGTGTAGGCAGTGGTTTGAGTGCAGGTCTGTCGATAGCATCAAACTGACTGAGCCGTGAGCCAGGATGCTTTTTCATTTTACGTTGATTTAAATCGACCAGTAATGCTTGTATTTTCAGGTTCAATTGACGCAAGCTAAAGAAGGTTTCATTGCGAAGGCGCGCCATTATCCAACGTTCAACAATTTGCACACCCACTTCAGCCTTAGCCTTATCCTTTGGTTTATAGGGTCTAGCGGGCACAATGACCGTATCGTAATGTGTCGCTAGTTGTTGGTAGGTTGGATTTAAGTCAGGCTCATATCGACACGGTTTGGTGACGGCACTTTTAAGGTTGTCAGGAATTATTAGCTCAGGAACACCGCCAAGAAACTCAAAACAACGGGCGTGACTCATCACCCAATCTTCGAGTTTCTGGCTGTAAGTCGCTTCGGCATAGGTATAATTTGATGCACCCATGACCGCAACGAACACTTGTGCAGTACGACATTCGCCTGTACTTGTATCAACAATACTCATGGTTGGGCCACAGTAATCCACAAACAGTTTTTCACCTGCTTTATGATTTTGTCGCATGGAGGGTTTTTGGCATTTAAGCCATGCCTTGTACTGACGGCAGAAGTGAGTGTAACTGTAAAAACCTTCCGCGTGCCGCTCTTTGTATTCTTCCCAAAGCAGCAACAACGTCATGGTTTTAGGCCGAAGCTCTTGCTGAACTAACGACCAGTCAGGAATGGTAAAGCCCTTTAATCGAGGCTTTGTTTTGAAGAACGCTTGTTGCAGAGCGTGATCATCCCACTTCTCATCAAGCGGCCAGTAAGTAATATCTAACTCTGCTGATTTACAGGCATATTTAGACACGATTGAGGGTGAAACAGATAAGCTTGTTGCTATCTGACGATGACTGAGTTTACAGCTGTATTTTAGTCTTAAAATCTCTTTAAGTTTACGCATTGAAATAGGTGCCGTTGGCATGGTCATTCTCATCATCAAAAATGAAAAGAATAACGGTTAAAAACACCTACTGGCTAGACAAAAACGTGTACAAATTGAACGATACCATTCAAGCCGATCACTCAATACCATTTTGACCGAAAAGTGATCGGCATCGATGGTATTGAGTGATCTTGATGGATGGTATTAGGTGATCGGCTTAGATAGTATTAGGTGATCGCGATGCATGAGAATACGCAA
>NZ_PJAV01000023.1:0-2815 GCF_002836695.1 Pseudoalteromonas sp. 78C3 | reverse complement strand
TACCCAGATGTAAAAAAAATAATCATCTATTCGCGCGATGAATTAAAGCAGTCTGTAATAAAACAAAAGTACCCAGCATACGATTACCCGCAATTACGTTTTTTTATTGGTGATGTTCGCGACAAAGAACGTTTAACGCAAGCGTGTGAAGGTGTAGATGTCATTATTCACGCAGCAGCAATTAAGCAGGTTGATACCGCTGAATACAATCCAACAGAATGTATTCGTACAAACATAGATGGTGCTGAAAATGTTATTCATGCCGCATTAGCGTGTGGTGTAAAAGATGTTGTAGCGCTATCGACAGATAAAGCATGTGCACCAATTAATTTATACGGTGCCACTAAACTTGCATCAGACAAATTATTTGCTGCTGCTAATAACATTCGCGGCTCGAAAGACATTAAATTCAGCGTTGTTCGTTATGGTAATGTAATGGGTTCTCGTGGCTCTGTTATTCCTTTCTTTTTAGAAAAACGAAAAGAAGGTATTTTACCAATCACACACAATGAAATGACTCGTTTTAATATATCGCTTCAAGACGGCGTTAATCTAGTTATGTTTGCCTTGGGTAATCATCTTGGTGGTGAGATATTCATCCCTAAAATCCCATCATACAAAATTTTAGACATCGCAGAAGCCGTAGCACCTGAATGCGAAACGCGTGATGTAGGTATTCGCCCAGGTGAAAAACTACATGAAGAAATGATTACAGATACTGACTCGTTAAATACGATTGATTTGGGTCCTTACTACGCAATTTTACCCTCTGTATCGTATACATATACCGAAGAAGAATACCTTGCTCACCATAAAGCTGAAAAAGTACCATTTGGTTTTAAATACAACTCAGGAACAAACACTGAGTGGGAAACAATTGAAGGCTTGCGTGAGCTTATTGTTGAACATGTTGACCCATCGTTTGAAGTATAGAGATAGCTAAATGATACCGTATGGAAAGCAAGATATAACTCAAGCAGATATTGATGCTGTGGTTAATGTATTAAAGTCGGACTTTTTGACGCAAGGGCCACAAGTCCCTGCGTTTGAACGTGCACTGATGGATTCAAGCGGCGCCAATCATGCCTTGGCTGTTAATAGTGCAACGTCAGCTTTGCATATTGCTTGTTTAGCGCTTGAATTAGGGGCCGGTGATATATTATGGACAACACCTGTCACTTTTGTAGCCTCAGCTAATTGTGGTTTGTATTGTGGCGCATCAGTAGATTTTGTTGATATAGATCCCGCAACTTATAATCTTTGTCCTGTAGCATTAAAAGAAAAGCTTATCCGTGCTAAAAAAGAAGGTGTTTTGCCTAAAGTTGTAGTTGCAGTGCATTTATGTGGTCAGCCATGTGACATGAAAGCAATCCATGCGTTATCTATAGAATATGGCTTTAAAGTCATTGAAGATGCTTCACATGCAATAGGTGGACGTTATTTAGAACTACCAATTGGCTCATGTGAATACAGTGATATTACCGTGTTTAGCTTTCACCCTGTTAAAATTGTTACCACTGCAGAAGGTGGTGCGGCATTAACTAATAGCAAAGCACTTGCAGACAAAATGGCACTTTACCGAAGCCATGGAATAACACGTGACGAAGCATTAATGGAAAATGCATCGCATGGTGGTTGGTACTATGAGCAAGTGGATTTAGGTTTTAACTACCGCATGACGGAGCTGCAAGCTGCACTCGGTGTTTCGCAAATGAGCCGCTTAAGTGAGTTCGTTTCCGCACGTCATGAATTGGCAGTGCGTTATTACGATAAGCTGGCCTGTTTACCGATTGTACTGCCTTATCAGTTGCCTAACACTTATTCTGGCTTACATTTATATGTTATTCGTCTAAACCTAAATGAAATTAGCAAAACGCATAAAGAAGTGTTTGACGAGCTAAGAGAAAACGGTATTGGTGTTAACCTGCATTATATTCCAGTGCACCTACAGCCTTATTACCAAAAAATGGGCTTTAAACAAGGTGACTTTCCAAATGCAGAGAGTTATTACAGCAATGCTATTTCATTGCCGATGTTTCATGGTATGACCCATGAGCAGCAAGACGAAGTTATCAGTAAGCTAACACTAATATTAGAAGCCTAATCATGAATATAGCAATTATTCCTGCTCGTGGTGGAAGTAAGCGTATACCTCGCAAAAATATCAAAGAGTTTCACGGTAAGCCAATGATTGCTTATTCGATTGAAGCGGCTTTAGACAGCAAGTGTTTTGATAAAGTAATTGTCTCTACAGATGATACTGAAATAGCTGATATTGCAATACAATATGGGGCAGAAGTGCCATTTATGCGCCCTGCTAATATTGCGGATGATTATGCAACTACGCTTGATGTAATAAAGCATGCTGTCGAGTATACCGAGTTACAGGAATGGGGTGTTGAAAATGTATGTTGTATATATGCAACCGCTCCTTTTTTAATACCTGAGTTTATCCAGCGCGGATTTATAGAGCTGACATCGAGTAATATAGATTACGCCTTCAGTGCAACAAGTTTTCCTTTTCCAATTCAACGAGCTTTAAAGCTTAATGATGCACAATGTGTTGAAATGTTTCAGCCAGAACATTTAAATACTCGTTCGCAAGATCTCGAAGAAGCATACCATGATGCCGGGCAGTTTTATTGGGGCACTGCGAAGGCATTTATAGCAAAAAAAGCTATTTTTGGGACAAGGTCGAAGGCTGTTTTGTTACCACGTAAACGAGTACAAGACATAGATACACCTGAAGATTGGGAATTGGCAGAAGCTTTGTTCCGAGCGATTGAATGCTAAAGGTCGTAATTAGGGCTGATGC
>NZ_PJAV01000022.1:0-3236 GCF_002836695.1 Pseudoalteromonas sp. 78C3 | reverse complement strand
ACGTTATGTTAAATTGAATGGATTTTAATAAAGCGAGCGTGATTATACAAACCAGCTCGCTTTTAGGAGAGTAATTTGGTGGTTAATTAAGCTCTGAATCAACCCAAAACTTAGTTCCTTTTAATACAGCTTGTAGTGCAAGGCCATTTTCGGTTACAGAATATACAGTAACTTGATCTGCAATCGCTTCGGCAACCAGTGCACCGCCTTTATCTTCATATTTTGCTGCTGCATCAGCGTTTCCGCCAAATGCCCAACCATGTTCAATAAATCTGTTTAATGCAGCTTGGTTATGAAAAACCATTACAACGTTAAAATCTTTAACGCCTAAGCCAAGTCCTAAACCGGCTTCGCCCATATTCATGTAAGTTGATTTACCTGTGAGATTATTTCTAACAACACCGTAACCACCGCCAAAGCTAGCAAGCACTACATTTACATTCGCATTATCGAATACAGCATAACCAGCAGAGTTAGCAATTTGTTTTTTAACATCAGGTTTTTCAGCGTATAATTTATCCAATGTGTTTGCTTTCATACTTTGTACAAGTGAACGTTTTTCGCTTGGTGATGCACTACCTGTAGTAGCACACCCAGTTAACGCAACTGTTAAAGCAAGTACGCTTAGTATAATTAGTTTTTTCATAATGTTTTCCTTAATAAGATATAGCAACCAACAACCATAGAATAATCACGGTATTAAAATAATTAGAACTTTACTATGTCCAATACTAGACAGTATCGGACTTTAACGTTATTCTGTAAGTCTATTATTTAATTGAATATTTATACATTATGCTTGTTGCTTTGGTTGATACGTTAAAACAATTAAGATATCAAATTGCCCATCTAGATGACGGTACTCTCAATTCAGAATACCCAGAACTTGCATCCTTTATACAGGAAATTGGCTTGACTGTAACTGAATCAAAAGCTGATCTGACATTCTTGTATCAGTTTTTATATGTTTATGGCCGAAAGTCAGAAGCCACTTATAGTCGTTTTCGAAATGAGCTTGAACGCTTTTATTTATGGTCATGGTTAATCGCAGAAAAATCAGTATTCGATTTAAAACGTGAAGATATTGAAGCTTACGTTGATTTTATGGTCGAACCCGATAAAGCATGGGCTGCAACTTCAGTGCAATGGCGTTATAAAGATGAACGAGGAATTCGTCGTTTAAACCAAAACTGGCGCCCTTTTATGCTTAAAGAATCCATTGCTAGTCAGCAAACTTTATCGTCTATGTTTACTGCTCTAAATGTATTTTATAAGTTTGCCTTATTAGAAGAAAAAACATTTGCTAACTTTGTCCCTGTTGTTAAAAAAAATAGTCCGTACTTAGTTGTTCAATCACAAATTCAAATTCCAGACACATTAAGCGATATTCAATGGGAATACGTTTTTGGTGTAACGCGTGATTTATGCGAACATAACCCTGATTTAGAGCGAAACTTATTTACGCTTGCCTGCTTAAAAGGTCTTTATTTACGAATTTCAGAATTATCTGAGCGCCCACAATGGTCGCCGGTGATGTCTCATTTTTGGCAAGATAATGATGGTTTTTGGTTTTTACGGATAATGGGAAAAGGTAATAAATTACGAGATGTAACCTTAAGCGATGATTTTGTTGAATATTTAAAACGTTATAGACTATACAGAGGTTTACCTGCCCTTCCCCGTGTTGATGAATCAGATCCTTTAGTTCATAAAATTCGCGGGCAAGGTGGTATGACCGTAAGGCAAATTAGGCGTTTAGTTCAACAAAGTTTTGATTATGCACAGCAATCATTACTTGATGATGGTTTTAAAGATGATGCTGAACAACTTGGCGCTGCAACTGCACATTGGCTTCGTCATACTGGTGCCACACATGATGCGCAAACCAGACCGCTTAAACATTTATCGGAAGATTTAGGCCATTCTAAAATTGCGACTACCGATCAAATTTATATTCAAACAAATATTAAAGAGCGAGCAAAGTCAGGACTTAAAAGGAAAATTTAATGGAGTATTTAGTAATAGCATTTATAGGCGGATTATTTTTAATTTATTCTTTAACACTTCGCCAGTTAGAAAAAACAGAAGTAACAGGCCCAATGTTTTTTGTTGTTGGCGGAATATGTTTAGCTTTAATGCTACCCAACGAAGGGGATAAAATAAAAGAAGGTGTTGATCTTTTATTACCATTTATAGAGCTTACGCTAAGTATATTTTTATTTTCTGATGCAGCTAAATCAAAGCTAAGTGTATTAAGGCATAGTTTTCAGTATCCTAGTTTACTATTGTTTGTTGCCCTACCCTTAACTTTGTTACTTGGTATTGCTGTTGCTTTATTTTTCTTTGCTGAGCTTTCACTTATTCAAGCGGCGTTGCTCGCTATTATTTTAACACCTACCGATGCAGCATTAAGTAAAGGGTTACTAGCAAGTACACAAGTGCCTGAAAAAATACGCGAAGGAATAAATACTGAAAGTGGTTTGAACGATGGATTATGCGTACCCATTTTTTTAATATTTATATTACTTGCTAAAAATCCTGATTCAGCAATTACTGCAACACAAACATTAAGTGTGTTTGGACGAGAGCTTGGCTTGGCTTTATTAATAGCTATTACAAGTATTGCTGTTTTCATACCGAGTTTAAACTTTGCAATGAAACGTCATTACTTTGCACAAAATACCAGTCCATTTTTATTACTCGGTTTTGCAATGGCTGTATTTTCTGTCACTCAGTATTTTCATGGCAGTGGTTTTATTGCGGTGTTTATTGCAGGCTTATTATTTGATAAATTTTCGACCGAAGAAGTTAGAACAGAATTAATTGAAGACTCAGAGCACATAGCAGATTTCACATCGTTAATGATTTGGTGCTTGTTCGGGTTTGTTTGTGCTTACTTAGTTATTCCTAAATTAAATACTGAAATTATAATTTACGCTTTGTTAAGTACAACATTGATTAGAATAATTCCAGTTATGCTGTCTCTGCAGTTTACGGCATTGAGTATTAAAGAGCGTTTTACATTTGCGTGGTTTGGGCCAAGAGGATTAGCATCAATTGTTTTTACATTGATGGTGATAGATACGCAAATAGAAAACAAATATCAAATAGCGACAATAGCAATGACGACTATTCTGTTTAGTGTATTTATACATGGTATTAGCACTAAACCTATTGCTGATAGTTTTGTTAAAAAATAATTATTTAAACTAGGTAAATTAAGAATACGTATTAAA
>NZ_PJAV01000021.1:0-3286 GCF_002836695.1 Pseudoalteromonas sp. 78C3 | reverse complement strand
TCAGGTGGGTCCAAAACGCTATTGTCACCAAGCAAATTTGGGCGTTAATCCGTATCGCTACGCACTAACTGAATTTGGAAAATATCTGATAATATTTTTTAAGTCTTTCTTCAAGTAATATCTACTTTAGTTATATTAACTTCTGTCTAAACTGTCGCATAAAACGCGTTTGGCGTTGTATGGTTAAGCCTCACGGGTAATTAGTACAAGTTAGCTTAATGGCTCACACCACTTCCACATCTTGCCTATCAACGTTGTAGTCTTCAACGGCCCTTCAGAGACTTTAAAAGTCTAGTGAGAACTCATCTCGAGGCCTGCTTCGCGCTTAGATGCTTTCAGCGCTTATCAGTTCCGAACGTAGCTACCGGGCAATGCCATTGGCATGACAACCCGAACACCAGCGGTTCGTTCACTCCGGTCCTCTCGTACTAGGAGCAACCCCTCTCAATTCTCAAACGCCCACGGCAGATAGGGACCGAACTGTCTCACGACGTTCTAAACCCAGCTCGCGTACCACTTTAAATGGCGAACAGCCATACCCTTGGGACCGACTTCAGCCCCAGGATGTGATGAGCCGACATCGAGGTGCCAAACACCGCCGTCGATATGAACTCTTGGGCGGTATCAGCCTGTTATCCCCGGAGTACCTTTTATCCGTTGAGCGATGGCCCTTCCATTCAGAACCACCGGATCACTATGACCTACTTTCGTACCTGCTCGACGTGTCTGTCTCGCAGTTAAGCTGGCTTCTACCATTACACTAACCGTACGATGTCCGACCGTACTTAGCCAACCTTCGTGCTCCTCCGTTACTCTTTAGGAGGAGACCGCCCCAGTCAAACTACCCACCAGGCACTGTCCGTAACCCCGATTCAGGGGCCAACGTTAGAACATCAAAACTACAAGGGTGGTATTTCAAGGTTGACTCCACAACAACTAGCGTCGCTGCTTCAAAGTCTCCCACCTATCCTACACATGTAGGTTCAATGTTCAGTGCCAAGCTGTAGTAAAGGTTCACGGGGTCTTTCCGTCTAGCCGCGGGTACACAGCATCTTCACTGCGATTTCAATTTCACTGAGTCTCGGGTGGAGACAGCGTGGCCATGGTTACACCATTCGTGCAGGTCGGAACTTACCCGACAAGGAATTTCGCTACCTTAGGACCGTTATAGTTACGGCCGCCGTTTACCGGGGCTTCGATCAAGAGCTTCTCCCTAAGGATAACCCCATCAATTAACCTTCCGGCACCGGGCAGGTGTCACACCGTATACGTCATCTTGCGATTTTGCACAGTGCTGTGTTTTTAATAAACAGTCCCAGCCACCTGGTCACTGCGGCTCCCGTCCGCTTAGAGAGCAAGTCTCATCACAGATAGGAGCGTACCTTCTCCCGAAGTTACGGTACGATTTTGCCTAGTTCCTTCACCCGAGTTCTCTCAAGCGCCTTAGTATTCTCTACCTGACCACCTGTGTCGGTTTGGGGTACGATTCCATATAATCTGAAGCTTAGAGGCTTTTCCTGGAAGTATGGCATCAGCAACTTCATCACCGTAGTGACTCGTCTCGTGTCTCAGGTTTAATGTTTGTCCGGATTTACCTAAACAAACGCCCTACTCACTTTCACATAGACTACCAACGCTATGCTTGCTTAGCCTGCTCCGTCCCCCCATCGCAATTATATCGAGTACAGAAATATTAATCTGTTTCCCATCGACTACGCCTTTCGGCCTCGCCTTAGGGGTCGACTTACCCTACCCTGATTAACATGGGATAGGAACCCTTGGTCTTCCGGCGTGGGAGTTTTTCACTCCCATTATCGTTACTCATGTCAGCATTCGCACTTCTGATACCTCCAGCATACCTCCCGGTACACCTTCAACGGCTTACAGAACGCTCCCCTACCACTCAGAATAAATTCTGAATCCGCAGCTTCGGTGCATAGTTTAGCCCCGTTACATCTTCCGCGCAGACCGACTCGACCAGTGAGCTATTACGCTTTCTTTAAAGGATGGCTGCTTCTAAGCCAACCTCCTGGCTGTCTGGGCCTTTCCACATCGTTTCCCACTTAACTATGACTTTGGGACCTTAGCTGGCGGTCTGGGTTGTTTCCCTCTTCACGACGGACGTTAGCACCCGCCGTGTGTCTCCCGGATATTACTTTACGGTATTCGGAGTTTGCAAAGGGTTGGTAAGTCGGGATGACCCCCTAGCCTTAACAGTGCTCTACCCCCGTAAGTATTCGTCCGAGGCTCTACCTAAATAGATTTCGGGGAGAACCAGCTATCTCCCGGTTTGATTAGCCTTTCACTCCTAGCCACAGGTCATCCCCTAACTTTTCAACGTTAGTGGGTTCGGTCCTCCAGTTGATGTTACTCAACCTTCAACCTGCCCATGGCTAGATCACCGGGTTTCGGGTCTATACCTTGCAACTATTCGCCCAGTTAAGACTCGGTTTCCCTACGGCTACCCTATTCGGTTAACCTCGCTACAAAATATAAGTCGCTGACCCATTATACAAAAGGTACGCAGTCACCCAACAAGTGGGCTCCTACTGCTTGTACGTACACGGTTTCAGGTTCTATTTCACTCCCCTCACAGGGGTTCTTTTCGCCTTTCCCTCACGGTACTGGTTCACTATCGGTCAGTTGGGAGTATTTAGCCTTAGATGATGGTCCACCTATATTCAGTCAAAGTTTCACGTGCTCCGACCTACTCGATTTCACTTAAAATGTCTTTTCATGTACGGGACTATCACCCTGTATCGTGGCGCTTTCCAGCAGCCTTCCATTAACACATAATAAGCTTAAGGGCTGTTCCGATTTCGCTCGCCGCTACTTTCGGAATCTCGGTTGATTTCTTTTCCTACGGGTACTTAGATGTTTCAGTTCTCCGCGTTCGCCTCGTTAACCTATGTATTCAGTTAACGATACCTGCAAGCAGGTGGGTTTCCCCATTCGGAAATCTTAGTCTCAAGCGCTTTTTACTAGCTTGACTAAGCTTATCGCAAGTTAATACGTCCTTCATCGCCTCCAACTGCCAAGGCATCCACCGTGTACGCTTAGTCACTTAACCATACAACCCAAACGGGTCTTTGTTTTGTGACAGTTTAACTTCGCCAGAAGTCAATATTGAATACTAAAGTAGATACCAATCAATCAACTCATAAGAGTTAACTAAATGGCACTGAATGGTACTGCTACCATTCTTTTTTTACTTTTGAAAACTCTTGATAAATACACTGTATCTATCAGAATTTTATTATCAGCTTTTCCAAATTTTTAAAGAGCA
>NZ_PJAV01000020.1:0-3342 GCF_002836695.1 Pseudoalteromonas sp. 78C3 | reverse complement strand
CACTTAGTTTTAAACTTTCTTTTGGAAGATTTAAAACTGAAGTTTTATTTAACTCTCTGAGTAGTTCGCTCCTCGCTATGCGTTGGCGTTTCCCGTCTCAGTGGGGTCGCATTATAGGGAGATCCGAAAACAGATCAACCCTTTTTTTAAGAAAACTTGAAATAATGTGCTGTTCGCTGAGTATTTGAGCTAAACACGTTAAAAACACAACATAACTAGCAAATTATTAACAACTAAAGGTGTTTAAACTTCACAAATATTAAAAGTGAGCTTAAACGATCTTCATATAAAGACTTACACCCCATATGATCAATACGATCGTTAATGAAAGTGTTACGGCCGCAGATCCCATATCTTTGGCTCTACCTGACAATACATGCAATTCTGTACTTACTCGATCTGTTAATGCTTCAATGGCAGAGTTTAGCAATTCAACTATTAGAATAATAAGCAGTGAGCTAATTAGTATTGCCCAGTGTAATAATGATGAAGCAAGCCAAAATGAAGTGGGGAATAATATAAGGCTTAGTAATAGCTCTTGTCTAAATGCAGCTTCTTCTTTAAATGCTGCTTTAAAGCCAAGATAGGAGCAATAGGTTGCTTTGAAAACGCGTTTGAGGCCTAAGCCATTTGGTTTTAATACATCTTTCATTAATAAACTCTATGAATGAAGGTCAAAATAAAGCCCCGCACTGCGAGGCTTTTTATTTATGCTACGCCGTATTGATCACGGTAAGCTTTAACTGAGGCTAAATGCTCGCCCATCGTCCCTTGGTTTTCAAGGTAACTAATAAGGTCTGCTAATTTTACAATAGAGATTACTTTGGTATTAAAGTCGCGTTCAACTTCTTGAATAGCTGATAACTCGGCTTTACCTTTTTCTTGGCGATCTAATGCAATTAAAACACCATTAAGGTCTGCACCATTTTGTGCAATAATTTCCATGGACTCACGAATAGCGGTACCTGCGGTAATTACATCATCAACTAGCATTATTTTGCCATTGAGTTCTGAGCCTACTAATGTACCACCTTCACCGTGTGCTTTTTTCTCTTTACGGTTAAAACAGTACGGTACATCTTTATCATGGTGATCTGCTAATGCAACTGCCGTCGTTGTCGCGATTGGGATACCCTTATACGCGGGACCAAATAGTACATCGTACTCTATCGCTGAATCTTCTAGTGCTGATGCATAAAAACGACCTAAACGTGCTAAGTCACGACCTGTATTAAACAAACCGGCATTAAAAAAGTAAGGACTTATGCGCCCAGACTTTAAAGTAAACTCACCAAATTTTAATACCTGCTTCTCTAGAGCAAATTCTATAAACTCTTTTTGATAATCTTTCATATCTAGTGGCCTACCTATTTATGCTAATGCTTGCTTTTGTACGTCAATGATTTCACGAATAGAATGTTTAGCTAAAGTAAGTAACTCATCTAGCTCATCAAACGAGAAAGGTTCGCCTTCGGCTGTACCTTGAATTTCTATAATTTTACCTGTTTCGGTTAAAATTACATTCATATCAGTTTCTGCTGCTGAATCTTCAATATATTCTAAATCGCTAATTGCTTGGCCTTTGTATATACCTACTGAAATAGCCGCAATCATATGTTTAAGTGGGTTTGAATTAATCATACCCTTGGCACGCATATGCGTTAGCGCATCAACAAGTGCAACACATGCACCACTTATAGAAGCAGTACGTGTACCGCCATCTGCTTGAATTACATCACAGTCGATAGTGATTGTGTTTTCGCCAAG
Organism: Pseudoalteromonas sp. 78C3; assembly: GCF_002836695.1. NCBI lineage: Bacteria > Pseudomonadati > Pseudomonadota > Gammaproteobacteria > Alteromonadales > Pseudoalteromonadaceae > Pseudoalteromonas > Pseudoalteromonas sp. 78C3. The sequence goes on along the minus strand of NZ_PJAV01000020.1, from coordinate 1,575 downwards.
TGCTTTTAAATCAACAGCAGCACGAAGTGCACGTGCAATTAAACGTTGAATTTCCATAGTACGACCGCCCTGCTTACCACGTGCAGCTTCTCGAGCATTACGCGTATGCGTTGCTCGCGGTAACATACCGTATTCAGCATTGATCCAACCTTTACCCTGACCTTTCATGAAACGAGGAACGCCCGATTCGACAGTAGCTGTACAAAGTACTTTGGTGTTACCAAACTCAACAAGTACTGAGCCTTCAGCATGCAAAGTATAATTACGTGTAAATGTAACAGGTCTAATTTGGTTAGGTGTTCTTTCGCTTGGACGCATTGACGATCCCCTTAATTCAGAATTTGCGACATTATAAGTGTATGTGGGTATAGATACCATGCTGATTTAAATAAATAGCTGTATGCAAAATATTCAGTGTATTAAATTTTCCCTAGAGCTTAAGCGGTGTTACGGTATAATCATCGTAATATTGTATTTATAAATTTAGGAAAATATCCATGATCCACAGTATGACAGCTTATGCGCGTCGCGAAATAAAAGGCGATTGGGGAACTGGCACTTGGGAAGTTCGTTCAGTGAACCAGCGTTACCTTGAAACATTTATTCGCGCACCAGAGCAATTTCGTGGCATGGAGCCAGTTATTCGTGAGCGTTTACGCAAACACTTACAACGCGGTAAAGTTGAGGTTTTTTTAAAGTTTGTAGCAAATCCTGCCCATGTTGGTGAGCTATCAATTAACCAAGCCCTTGCTGAGCAACTTATAAATAGCGCGAAATGGGTTCAACAGCAAAGTAATGGCGACATTAACCCTGTTGATATATTACGTTGGCCTGGTGTTATGGAAGCTGAAGAACTTGATATGGATAGCGTTAATACAGCACTAATTGCTGGTCTTGATCAAGTAATCGAAGATTTTAAATCAGCTCGTGGCGATGAAGGTGCAAACCTTGAAGAAATGATAGCAATTCGCCTTGATGCGATTTTAGAGCAAGTAGAAATTGTAGAAACGCACATGCCTGAGATTGCTAAGTGGCAGCGTGAAAAACTGGCTCAAAAGCTAGAAGACTTAACAGCAAACATTGACGAGTCACGCCTTGAACAAGAACTTATTTATCTTGCTCAAAAACAAGACGTGGCTGAAGAATTAGATCGTTTAAAGTCTCACGTTAAAGAAACTAAAAAAATCCTTAAAAAAGGTGGCGCATGCGGCCGCCGCCTAGATTTTATGATGCAAGAATTTAATCGTGAAGCTAACACGCTAGCATCTAAGTCTATCAATAGTGACATCACTACTGCCGCTGTAGAGTTAAAAGTATTGATTGAACAAATGAGAGAACAAATTCAAAATATTGAATAGTTTTCAGCCAATTATGGCATATTCATAACTTATCAAAACCCGGGCTAGGCTCGGGTTTTTTATTAATACCAATAATATTTTGAATGTTGTTACCAAGCATCTTCGTCTAATGTGAGATTCTCACCTTCAAATCACTCTTTATTTTAGTCATTAAAAAGCCCGAGACTAAGCTCGGGCTTTTTGGTAACAATTAGCTAGGCTAAAAATTACACTTTGG
>NZ_PJAV01000167.1:0-87768 GCF_002836695.1 Pseudoalteromonas sp. 78C3 | reverse complement strand
TTAGCAAATTACTTAAAACATTACTATCACTAAGTTTTTATATTCTCAGCGTTAAATTAAATATTTTTGAATGTAAAAAAACCGCGCTAAAGCTTTTTTAAAAGTGCCTTAGCGCGGTTTTTATATTTCAAATCCAAGTAACCTAAACTCTGGATAATAAATCTATCTCAAGCAGCTATTTTCAGCGCTAACTGCGTTGAATCTACTTGCAATAGACCAGCTATTGACGCGTAAATTCGCCTTATTTTCACTGAAAATCTCTAGCTAGAGAAAATAAATTTAAATATCACTATGATTCAATATGTTAGTAAATCTCTTAACCAGAGTTCAGGTTAAGTATTAAAAAAAGCGTATTAACTAAAATCGACCACCACTTCATAACGCCCAGGCATGTCGTTCACTTCGTATACCCAACCGTGTCGTTTTATTATTTTTTCGCTTAACTCTAATCCTAAACCGTAGCCAATATTAGCGGGCTTGTTTGTGTTATTAGCAGTGTGTGGCGTATCAGTTTGTTCGCTGCTATTTACTATAATTACACGGCTACCCTGCTGAGTAATTCGCACTTGCCCTTGTTGCGTATGCTGATACGCATTACGTATTAAGTTAGTAAGCACAATGTGGCATGCGGTGGCTTCGGTATTAATAGTCGTATTTTGGTTATCGGTATTTATAAGTACATCAACTTGTTTTGAATTGAGTAAATAATCGAGTTCGTTACCCAAGGTCGTTATTTTTTCGGCTAGGTTTACGGGCTCTGGTGCACTTTGCTGGTCGTCATTTCTGCTAAGCCACAATAACGTCTCGGTTAAATCGCTCATGGTTAAACCGGCGCGCTCTATTCGCTGCAGTGTAAGGTGTTGTTTATCGCTTAAAGGTGCTTTTTCGCTTAAGCGGTTAAGTAATTCAACGTTGCTACGAATAACCGAAATTGGTGTACATAACTCGTGGCTCGCATAACTTAAAAAGCGCTGTTCTCGCTCAAGGCTGTCGTGAGCAGAAAGCAAGCTACTGCGTATTAACGTTGCCAAGGTATTTAGTTCGTTATAGGTAAAGTCGGGCGGCGTGTTTTGTAAATTATTTTGATTTAACGACTTAGCCCAACCACGTAGTGACTCTACTGGCTTAGCTATTTTTTTCATTACCATAAACAAAAAGAAGGTAAATAAGGCAATGGCTGCAAAACCAGTAATGGCTATCAATGTCATGCGGTGTATTGGTTTTACACTCCCCATTCTTTTAGGGCGATTTTTTTCAAGCATAATGCGCGATATATAACGCGCCTCGCCATTTGGGTTTTGATAGTAAACAACAAAAAACAAGTCTGCAGGCATAGCAAACAATGAGGTGTTATCTTTCACTTTTTGTAGTACACCGGCTTCATTTGGCGCTACTTCAAATTTTTGCTGTATTATTTCTGGCATGTCTTCCCAACGGCTCGCCACATTAAATCCAACAATATTTTTTGGCTGCCCATCTTCAATCTCAGTGGTTTGCGAAAGCTCAAACATAACTCCATTTAACCCTCGGTCTAAGCCATCAATAAAATAATTAACACTTAAAAACGAAAAGCCAATTGCCATTAATGAACTTAAAAGCACCATGGTGGCAAAAAAATACAACCTCAGGCTGGGTCTAATTTTCATGCTTGTGTCTCATTTTTTAATTTTAGCGCAAACCCTACACTGGGTATTGTTTCTAGTACGGCTTGGCAATGCGCTTGCTCTAGCTGTTTACGCAAATGATGAATATGCACTTTTAAGCTATTGCTGTCTGGCTGATCGTCGCCCCATATTGCTTGCATAATTACATGTCGGGTTACCGGTTTTTGCTGCTCTCGTACAAGCACTTCTAATAACTTAAAAGTAATGGGTGATAACTTTAAACTGTGCGCTGCCACTGTTGCTGTATGCGCGGTTAAATTAAGTGTTAAGTTAGCAAATGTAAGTCGCTTTACCTCTCCACTTTTACGCTTTGCTAATACTTGAACCCGCGCTACTAGCTCTTTCATGGCAAATGGTTTTACTAAATAGTCGTCACTACCGGCTGCAAACCCCTCAAGCTTATTGTCGAGGCTATCGCGCGCTGTCAGCATTAATACTGGTATATCAATGCCTCGCTCACGCAATGTTTTACACATGGTTAAACCGTCCATTTTGGGCATGTTTACATCTAATATAATCATTTGATATTGATTACGTTCTATTAAATTTAAACCCATTACGCCATTGCTTGCATGGTCACACTCTATTGACTCAATTTCGAGATAATCAACAATGGTGGTTGCCAAATCTATGTCGTCTTCAACCAGTAGTACGTTTATCATTAAGAGGCTACTTCCTGCGTTTTATTTTTAGCACCTAGCGATATTAGCACAGCATCAATACCGCGTTTAGCATCTGTTTGAATCATCAATAATGCCGGTATAAGTATTAAGGTAATAACCGTGGCAAACAAAATACCGTAGCCAAGTGATGCCGCAGCAGGGATTAAAAACTGTGCCTGCATTGAGGTTTCGCTAAGTAGCGGCACTAAGCCTGCGTACGTTGTAATTGAGGTAAGTAATACCGCACGTAACCGGCTCGTACACGACTCAACAATGGCATCGTGCGTGCTCATGCCCTCTTCTTTTACTAGTTCGTTAAAGCGTGAAACAAGTAATAAGCTGTCGTTTACAACTACCCCACTGAGCGCCAAAATACCATTTAACGACAATATACTAATGGTTAAGTCGTTCCACCAATGTCCTAAAATAGCGCCCACAATACCAAACGGAATTGCCACCATGATTAGTACTGGTTGAATATACGATTTAAGCGGAATAGCCAGCAACACGTAAATAACTAATAAAGCCGCTACAAACATAGTGCTCATTGAGCTGGTGGTTTCGCTTTGTTGTTCTGCCTCTCCTGCAAAATACACACTTAAGTTAGGAAATTGCTGTGTTAACTCAGGAATTAAGTCGCGCTTTAAGTTAGCAACTAACTCGTTTGGAGCAATCACGTTTTTATCTACTTGGGCGCTTAAATAAATTGCACGTAGTCCATCAATGCGGGTTATTTCATCTTGCTGATATTCACTGCTTACTGTGGCTACGTTAACTAAAGGTACAACGGTGCCATCAGGCAGGCGAATACGCGACTGCATTATATCCGCAGGTGTTTTACGAGCATCTTCTGGGTAGCGTACACGTACTTTAACTTCGTCTTTATTACGTTGGTAGCGCTGTACAACTGCACCACCAAAAGCTTGCAGTACTTGCTTTGATAAACTGGCTGTATCCATGCCAAGCGCGCGCCCTTGTGCATTTAGGGTAAATTTAAGCTGTGGCTGACCTGGGTTTAAGTTGTCGTCTATTCCGTTAACGCCTGCGGTATTTTGTAAGCGCTCCTTAAATAGTGCGCCCGCCGCCATTACGGTTTCGTCGTCCCACGCTTTAAGCTCAACTTTAAAGTTATCGACCATTTTACGCGTGGCTAATATTTGTAATTTTTTACTGCCCTCAAGGCTACCTGCTACGCGCTGCCATTCTTGAGCAAATTCGCTTGCTGTAAAAGCGCCTTCGTTTAATAGCTCAACGCTTACTTCACCGCTGGTGTCGCTGCTACTAACAACTTGAAGGCTGGTTATTTCGCTTTTGTCAGAGCTCAACTTGGTCATTAAGTTTTGCTCAGCTTGTAATGCACTTTGCTCAAGCGTTAGTAAATTTGTGTTTGTTTGCCCATAAGCAGCGTCGTTTTGCATAACTAAATCGGCTGTTACGGTGTCGCCTGCAATACTTGGGAAAAAACCAACTTTAACTGTGCCTGTCATTGGCATGCCAATAACCAGTATAAAAAAAAGCGATAAACGCAGCCACTACGGCGTATCTAAAGCGCAGTGAAAATTCAATAACCTTGCAGTAAATGTTTTTGCTAAACCAGTTTAAGCCGCTATCAGCAACATGTTGTATTTTTGACCACAGACCTGCTAAGCCTTTTTTAACTTGGCGCTTGGTACTAATGTGGGCTAGATGCGATGGTAAAATAAGTTTTGATTCAACAACCGAAAGCAGTAAACAAATAGTTACTACGGTAGCAAATTGAGAGTAAATTTTACCTAAGTTACCTGACACATTCGAAAGCGCCACAAACGCGGCAACGGTGGTTAACACCCCAAATATTGTTGGCACGGCAACCTTCATAGTACCTAAAACCGTGTTATTTAATGTATCGCCATGCTTTTTACGTGTGGTGTAAATACTCTCGCCTACAACAACGGCATCGTCTACCACTATGCCCAGCGCCATAATAAAGCCAAAGGTGGTCATTTCGTTTATGGTCAGTGCGGTGTAACCATCGGTCATAAAATAAAGCGTACCAAAAAATACAAACGGCAAGCCACCAGCCACCCACAGCGCTACGCGTACGTTTAAAAATATGGCAAGTATTACAAACACCATAATAATACCTGTCACCGCGTTTTTAGTAAGTAGCGATAAACGATCGGTGATCATGGTGCTTTTGTCGTGCCAGCTTTCAAGCTCTACGTTTTGAGGTAATAAACCGCTTTCGTGCCATTTATCTATTACGCTATTAGCTTGCTCAACAATGGTAGTTATATCGCTGTTATCGCCCATTAAAATTTCAACGCCTACGGCATTTTGTTGGTTATAACGGCTTAATGAGTTGCTATCTTCGGCAAATGAGTCGGTAACGGTTGCTACATCGCCTAACTTAATTTGTGTGCCTGATGCAGTGGTCAACAATACAATATTGGCAAAGTCGCGCTGCCAGTAAGCTTGGTCAGCGGCTTTTAAGCGTATAATTTTACTACTATCGCGTAAACTAGTCGAAAGCGGGCTTGATGACTCATTATTAATGACCTCGCTTATATCGCTAATAGTTAAGCCATAGGCTTGGAGTTTACCTTCGTCGATTTCTATGGACATCATCGGGTCAATCACACCCGACTGCGCTACGTCGCTAATGCCTGATTGCGCTAATAAATCGGCTTTAAGTTTTTCGCCCAGATTTTGTAATGTATGGCGATCGGCATCCCCAAAAAGTTGCAGCGTTAATGCATGATCTTGCCTACGGGCTTTATCAATAACAGGTTGCTCGGCATCTGCCGGAAAGTTATTAATAGCGTCAACTTGGTTTTTAACGTCAACAAGTAACTCATCGAGTGAGTAATCAGTACTTTTTTCAATGCTTACATGGCTGCCGCTAGCATCGGATGTAGAAGTAATGCGTTTAATACCCGATACGGTTTCGAGCGCTTCTTCAATTTTTAACGCTATACCTTCTTCGGCTTGCAATGCATCGCCACTGTCGTAAACCACCGATACCGAAATAATATCCGGCTCTAAACTCGGAAATGCCTCTTTACGTAAAGTCGAAAGCGACATAATACCCATTACAATCACACTAACTAACAATAAGTTAGCGGCAACAGAGTTATTTGCAAACCAATTAATAATACCGTGCAGCGGATTATTATTACTGGGTGATTGAGGTGCTTGATGAGGGCTCATTATTGTATCTCCTCAACAATTGGATTTACTTTCATATCGCTTAGGTAACTTACTAATGGGCGCGTTACTACTTTTAAAGTACTTTGCTCTGCAACTGGCGAAATATATACGTAATCACCACGCTCAAATACTTTATTGGCTTGTATGCTTACTAAGTTGTTTTGATCATTTACGTACCAAATTGAACCATCTTGAGATACGGCAGAAGCAGGTAGTTTTATTACGTTACTTAACTGCTTACCGGCAATTTCTACCGCTAAAAATGTGCCAGGCAGTAACGGCGTTGCTTGCTCAAAGGGTTTATCTAAGGCAACAATTACGCTGCGCTGACGTGAGCTATCATCAAGGTGTTGCTCAAAACGTGCAATATAACCATTCCATTTAGTATTCGTGGTTACATCACTTAAAATAACCTCGCCCGATTTATTATTTGCTAAGTTTTGCCATTGGCTTAATGAAAGCGGCACGGTTATTTCTATTTTGTCGGTACTGTTTAGCGTGGCAAGCGTATCGCCAATACTGACATAAGTACCTAAATCTATATCGCGCGATAAAATAACAGCGTCAAATGGTGCACTTAACTGGGTGTTATTTACATCACGCTGCGCGGTTTTAAGTGCATATTGTGCTTTATCGAGCGTAGCTTGCGCGGCTTCTAATTGCAGCGTTCTAAATACAAGCGGCGAGCTTGGTGCTTGCGTAACGCCTGAGCGATCCCATTCACGTTTTGCCTGCTCACCTAAATCTTGCTCTTCTTGCAGTGCTAGTTTTGCATCAGCCAATGTTGCTTTTGCGCTAGCTAGGGCCTGTAAGTATTCGGTGTCATCAATTTTTGCAAGCACTGGCCCTTTAGTTATTAAGTTACCGGTCGCAAATTGCTCGCTCATACTGGTTACTTCGCCTTTAACTTGCGCTTTTAAGCTAAGTGACCAATGCGCTTTAGCTTCACCATGCCCACTAACATAAGCCTGATAAGTGCTCGGAGCTGCATTAATTACCGATACATTTGGGGCAATAGCTTTAATAGCGGCAGGTTGTGGGCTATTTGCTTGTTCAGCCATTTTTTGACCGTTATACATAATAGCAAGCCCTATACAAACAATAGCAACAAGCGTTACAACAACCGGTGTTGGCGAAATTTTCATGACGATACTCCAAGGCCCAAAGTAAGGCCTAAATCTATGCGGTTAGTTAAAAGGGTGTAGTTTATTTGGCTAAACTGGGCTTGCAGGTCGTATACTTTTTGTTGCACTGTTAGCAAATCTAAAATATCAACCAAACCTTGTTGATACTTACTTTGATAGTTACTAAAGCTGCGTTGAGCGCTGGCAAGTGCATTGCTAATTTGCAGTTGTTGCTCGGTTAATGATTGCTCCTGCCCGAGTGCATTTTCAACTTCGTTTACCGCACTTAGCAGCGTATCTTGGTACTGCCAAAACGCTTGCTCGGCATTTAATTTTGCAATATCAACTTGTGCACGCAGTGCTCCACCTTCAAATAAAGGGGCACTTAAACTACCCAATAAACTCCACACTGGGCTAGTTAATAATGCTTGGCTTGGCGTGCTTGCTAAATCACTCAGTGATGCCGAAAGCGAAATACTCGGTAGTAGCTCTTTGTACGATACATCAACCAAGTAATGCTTTGCCTGAATGTTGTAATAGGCACTTTGTAAGTCAGGTCGGCGCGCTAAATCTTGCTCTGGTAATGTACTTAATGGCTCAATAACGCTTGGCAGTGTTAATATACTTGGTAGGTTTTGAAGTTTATCAGTGCCTACAATTAGCATTAAAGCACGCTTTGCTTTTGCTATTTGTTCTTCGTAATCGGCAATGGTCGCGCGGGTAGATGCCGTGCTAGTACGGGCGGTATCAAGCGCTTCTAAATCACCTAACCCATATTGGTAGCGCTCTACAATACTTTGCTCATTATTTTGTAAAACAACTAAACGTTGTTGCTCTATATCGAGTAAATTTTGCTGCAAAATAATATTTAAATAAGTACGAATAACACTCGCTACTAATGTGTCTTTAGCACCTTGATAAGTAGCTTGGTTACTGGCAATAGTCATATCTTGCGCGGCTACGTTGTCAGCAATTTTTTGCCATATATCGGCTTCCCAACTTATACCTACTGATGAGCTGTATTGCGTACCTTCGGTTTCACTGCGCTGCGCGTCAAATCCTGCATCTACACTAAACCACTGACTTGCAGCGGTTACATCACGCTGCGCATAAGCTAGTTTTAATGCAACATGCACTTGATTAAACGATGGATTATTAGTAACAGCTTGCTCAATAAGCGAATCAAGCCCTTCTATATTCACCAAATCGGTAATGTAATTTACTTGCTGTGCGTTACTTTGCGTGTACTGCCAGTTTGTATGTTGCTTTAGCGACTGCTCAGTACTATTACCTTGATAGCTTGGCTGACTACTACACGCAGCAAGCGTGCAACTAAGCGCAAGTAACAAACCGGTTGAGTGCTTTTTAAAATAAACCATTTAACTATGCCTAATTCGTACTATTACACATAGCTTATTAGGTCGAGGGTTAAGGAGGGGTTAAATGATTTAATCTAAATATTGGGTTGCTAATTTAACAGTAAAAAGTAGTCACTTTAGATGTTTTATATCGTTATAAGTTTTGTAATTGCTCTATCAACCATTTATGGATTGGGCTGTTATTGGTACGCGGATGCCATGCGGCTATTACTTTAAATGTAGGAGGCAGAGCTTCTATTTTTAGCTGTTTAACTTTGCTATTTGGTAATAATCTTGAGGGGTAAAACGCGAGCATATCGGTTGTATGTAAAATATCGGGCACCGCTGAAAAGCTCGGGACCGACATTACAATATTACGTTTTAGCCCTTGGCTTTCAAACCACTGATCGTGCGAACCACGCAAATTAGCGCGCGATGGCGACACCACTAACTGTGAATGCTTTGCAAATTGCGCCAAACTCAAAGGTTCAGTGTAAGTAGTATTACCTATACCGGTAATACACAAATGCTGTTCTTCAAACAAAGTGATATAAGAAAGGTTGGCGGGTATAAACTCTGGAAAGCTTATCAGCAAATCAAGCTCACCTGCCGTTATAAGTTGATTAACGTTGTCGGATGCAAAGTCGCGCACAATCAGCTTTAAACCTGGCGCTTCGCGGCGGGTAATATTAAATAATTGCGGCAATAAAGCCTGCGTGGCGTAGTCGGTTGCGCTTATGGTAAACACACCTTTATAAGTTTGCGGACTAAACAGCTCGGGCTCTAGTAACGATTCTAATTGCTTTAGAATATGATTAACAGGCGCCTTGAGTCCTTGCGCTTTAGGAGTAGCAACCATGTTATTACCTTGGCGAATAAACAAGCGATCGTCAAATAAGTCTCGTAGCTTTCGTAGTTGCTCACTAATAGCTTGTTGCGTTAACCCCATTTTTTTGGCTACTTGCGAAAGATTTTGCAGTTCTAATAAGCTACTGAGTACTCTTAACTGTTTTATATCGAGCCGACTAATACCATTCATAATTGTATGCTGCACAAAAAAGTGTTGTTTCAAATTGTATCTTTAAATCTCTATGCTGCCAATGTTGCTTAACCACTATTTAAGCCTTTGTTTGCTTTATAAGAGAATTTAAAATGAAATCAGAATTAGTTAATACCGCCCCTTTATTCTCATCAATTGAGCTTGGCCCTTTTACACTTAAAAACCGTATTGTGATGCCACCTCTTACTCGCTCTCGCAGCACTCAGCCTGGCAATATTCCTAATGAATTAATGGCTGAGTATTATGCGCAGCGGGCATCGGCTGGTTTTATGGTTACCGAAGGCACACAAATAGAACCTCGTGGACAAGGTTACGCTTGGACCCCAGGTATTCACTCGCAAGCACAAATTGAAGGCTGGAAAAAAGTAACACATGCAGTACATGCTAAAGGCGGTGTTATTTTTGCTCAGCTTTGGCATGTAGGGCGCGTATCGCACACCACGCTACAACCAAATTCAGGTAAACCGGTTGGCCCTTCAGATATTATTGCTGACAATGTAAAAGTATTTATTGAAACCGCACCTGGTGAAGGCGCATTGGTTGACCCAAGTGAGCCTCGTGCACTAACAACAACTGAAGTTGGCGAACTGGTAAACATGTATGCGCAAGCTGCACGTAATGCTCTAGAAGCAGGCTTTGATGGCGTAGAGCTTCATTGTGCTAACGGGTATTTAGTTAATCAGTTTATTTCTGAACATACTAATAACCGTGACGATCGATACGGTGGAACGCTTAGTAATCGCCTGCGCTTTTTAAAAGAGATAGTTGAAGCGGTAAGTGACGTTGTAGGCTCTGATCGTTTAGGTGTTCGCTTTGCTCCTTTATTTGAAAGCACAGATGAAACACGAGTGTATCTAGGACTTGTAGAATCAAACCCTCATCATACTTATGTACAAGCCGTTAAAGTGCTTGAGCAAGCTGGCATTGCTTACTTATCAATAGCGGAAGCTGATTGGGAAAATGCTCCTGATTTACCACAAGAATTTTATAAAGCAGTACGAGCTGAATTTTCAGGTCGCATTATTTATGCTGGTAAATACACAGTAGAAAAAGCGGTGCGTATTTTAGGTGAAGGTTACGGTGACTTATTTGCATTTGGTCGCCCATTTATAGCTAACCCTGATTTACCAGAGCGTATAGCGAATAATTGGACGTTTAACGAGGCCGATGCAGCCACTATGTATGGCGGTACTGAAGTAGGTTATAGCGATTATCCTTTTTATCAAAAGTAGCCAACCTAAACTCTAAACGATATATGGGATAAGGATTGGTATTGGTATTGGTATTGGTATAGAACCGATACGGTTTTATAACAGGTAGCTTAATTAAGCTACCTGTTCTGAGGTAAGAAAACGGTGTTGATAACACTGCTGAATTTGTTATTAGTTGTTCTCGACAATTGCTCTTTCATTTTTCTACCTTCTGCATTTATGCAGCCATATATCAGTCATTTTTTAATAGAGTGAGCGTTAGATTGAATCTCTCAAATTGATTAAGTATTACTGCGGATTTGGTATTAGCGTCAAGAATAGTAAAGATAAGTAAAAGGGTGTAAAGCCTCCCTACAGTTGCCCTGCATGCAGTTGGCATTCAGTTTCAAACGTCAATACTAGCCATGTTAACCACAAACGAGGCAATATTATGAAACTTACATTTATACTACCTGCACTATTAGTTATTGGCACTTTATCTAGTTCTGCATTTGCAGCACCACATGATAGATATACAAAGCAAGAATATAAAAAGGTTCAGCTAAAACGAGAACTGAAAAAAATTAACCAAACTAAGGTAATCAAGTATGTTCCAGTTAAAGTTGTTAAAAGAAACGTTAATAACACAGCATTTGTTAAAGTTAATGTCATAACGTATCACCCTAGCCTTAAATTTATTAAAAGATAAATGCGCACTTTAAAATATAAAGTCATGTTTGCGGCAATAAACAACGTGCCGCAAACTTAGCTTTTTACACCACTTAAATTCTATTATTGGTATTATCACATCTAAAAATGCACGGAAATAACGTTTTCTAAGCACAACAAAAAAGTCCAAATACATAATTTAATAGCAATATTATTAAAATATCTCTCGTAATAAACCCCCTTAAAAAGCACAGAATTACCCTTAAAAATCGTCAAAAACTAGATATTATGTCAAGAACCGTCAGTAAAATGTAAAAAGCTGTAAGCATAGCTCCGTTTACTGTTGTATGTCAGTTAACATTCAGTTTGAACCGCTAGTATTGAGCCCAGTTATGTAAAAACATAAACGAGGCAATACTATGAAACTTACTTTTTTACTACCTGCACTGCTCGCCATTGGCGCAGTATCAGGCTCTGCGCTTGGAGCACAAAACGAGCGAGAGAATGATAAAAGCTTTAAACGTGACCACGACAAACGTGTTGAATATAAACGCGATGAACGCCGCCATGAAAAAAAGCAGCGTATTGAGCATAAAAAAGAAAAACGAGAAGACCGTAAGCAAGAAAAACGTAAACTTGCTAAGTACAAGCAGGAAAAGCGTGAACAATACCGCTACAACCAGCGCAAATATAACTACTTAACAAACCATAATAATTCAGTCGCTTACAGACAAAATCGATTTATAAACCATTTACCACGCAATAGCGCATCGATTAGATTTAATGGTATTTCGTTTACATTTAACGACGGCCTTTACTACCGTAAAGCTAAAAGAGGCTACCACGTAGTTACGCCACCTAGAGGCCTGCGTATAAATACGCTACCAAGAAATTACAGGCATTTTAAGCATCACAATACCACCTACTACACATATCAAAACGTGTATTACGTCGCAAATAATGACGGTTATACAGTGGTTGATGAGCCACCAACCCGTCTTAATCAGGCAATAAAAGTGGGTAATGTGAATGATTATAGCTTGGGCCAAACTTACGATTCATTACCTCAGGCAGCACAGGCCGTAATAATTAACTCGCAGCAGTATTTTAAATACGGCGATATTTATTTTTTACCGCAAATAAGTGGTGACGACATAAAATACCTTGCCATAAAGCTAGGTTAAATCCGCTATAAATTAAAAGGCCTTGCTACCAATAGCAGGGTCTTTTTCATTTCCCCTGTAGGCAATAACTTAAAGCAATAAAATCAATTCCCTCTCTAAGCATCAACATGTCTTAGTATTTGTAAGCTTTTTTGCTAAACTAGCTCGCATATTAATAGTGAGAGTGTATTTATGTCGGGTGAGTTTCCACGTGCTGGTTTTTGGCGCCGTTTTGCGTCGTTAGTTTACGATACGTTAGCCATTATTGCGTTTGCGATGTTAACTGTAGTGCTGTATTTATTTGCAGTACAAGGGCTTATTTCTCTCGATGTAATTAGTTTAAATGGCGCAGAGGATGTATCTGCCTTTATTCAAAATTCAAATCTTCTTTCGGGTATTCGTACCGCTCTTTTAATTATTGTTACCTTAGTATTTTTTGGCTACTTTTGGACTAAAAGCGGGCAAACCATTGGCATGCGTGCATGGCGTTTAAAAGTACAAACTCTTGAGGGTAATTTAATTAGCTGGCCGCAATCAATTATCCGCAGCGTTAGCGCTTTACTCGGTTTGGGTAATTTGGTGGTGTTAGTAGATTTTAAAAACAAAAAAGCACTGCAAGATTACTTCTCTAAAACAGAAGTTATTGCACTTACTAAAGAAGAAAACAGACGTATTTATAGTGAGCTTGATTAATACCAACTTTTCGAATCGTGAGTTAAGCGGTAATTAAGCAGTAATTAAAAAGCAAAAAGGGTGACCACTGGTCACCCTTTTTAATGCTTTGAATAGGTACTCTATACCCGTTTATTCATCAAATATGTCGCAAAGCCTATAAATATAATACTGGGTAATACCGCCCCTATAATGGCAGGTATTTGGTAAACCATAACTACAGGGCCAAATATTTCATTAGTTAAGTGAAACACGATCCCCGTTACAACACCCATAATAATACGTGCGCCCATAGTAACGGTACGCAGTGGGCCAAATATAAACGAGAGCGCCACCAGCAGCATTACCGCTACAGATACAGGCTGCATCAACTTACGCCACAGAGCGAGCTCGTAGGTACTGGTGTCTTGCTCGTTTTGCTCTAAGTAAGTTAAATACGACCAAAGCCCAGTAAATGAAAGTGACTCTGGTTTTACCGAAACAACCCCTAACTTTTCAGCGGTCAATTGTGAAGGGTAAAACTCTTCTGGTAGTTGCTCTGTTGTGGTTTTTTCGCTCGTAATAATAACCTTATTTACATCACGAAGTAGCCAGCCTTCTTTTCGGCTCAGTGCATCTTTTGCTTTAGTGATTTGGGTAAGCTCTAACGATTTGTCAAAGTGGTACATGTGTACCCCGTTGAGCCTGCCGTTTTCGTCAACATCTTCAATATTAATAAAATTGCTGCCGTCTTTAGCCCATACACCTTTTTGTGTGTTAAATACATCGCCGCCATGTATTGCTTGGTTACGCATTTCTTTAGCGTGTAATTGCGCTTCAGGTGCACCCCATTCGCCAAGTGCCATCATGCATACAGCCATAAATATGGCCGTTTTCATCACAGAGCCAATTATTTGTAAGCGCGACATACCAGCCGCTTGCATCACTACCAGCTCACTGTTTGAGGCAAGTGCCCCCAAACCCGTTAAGCCACCAATTAGCGCAGCCATCGGAAAAAACACCACTAAGTCACCAGGTATTGTGTAAAGCGTGTAAAGCATTGCGGTCATTAAATCGTAACTGCCACGCCCTACCGACTTTAGCTGGTCGATAAACTTAATTAAGGTGCTAATACCAACAAGTACCAATAATGCAAAGCCGGTAGTTTGTAAAATACTGCGCCCTAAATACCAATCAAGCGTTTTCATCATGAGCCTAACTCCCGCTTAGTTACAACGGCTTTAAGCCAAGCGCCCAACGGTCGCCCTTTTATAATTAATAATCCACCTATAAACAAGGCACTTAGATGAATCCACCACAAGCCAATTGAAGGCGGAATTTTTCCATCTTCAACTGCAAATTTAGCGGCATTTAGTAAAATAAAATAGCCTAAGTACAAGCTTATAGCAGGCACTAGTTTTGCAAATTTACCTTGGCGAGGATTAACCACACTTAGCGGTACTGCCAGTAAGGTAAGTAACGGAATTGATAACGGAATAGCGAGTCGCCACTGCCATTGAGCAATAGATTCTGGAGTATTAATGGCGAGTAATTGATTAGTAGGCACAGCCTCTAATTTACGGCGTTGATGCTCTATTTCTTGTTCTCGTATTTGTACGCTGTAACCATCAAATTCTGTTAAATTAAGTGCAGGCGTTGTGCCATCTGTTTCGTAACGTTTACCGTCTGTTAGCACGAGCTGTTGCTCACCATTTACGGCTTCAACCACAACACCTTGCTCTGCATATACTAAGCGCGCTAGATTGCCTTTTTCGCTATCAGGTAACTGTGCAACAAATACCTTATTAAGCTCTTTGCCGCCTTTTTCAATATTATGAATAAACACCACGGCTTTTTCGTTACCGGTTTCTTGGAACCGCCCAGCTCTGAGTGCAGATAATCCCGCATCGGCTTTGGCTTGTTCTTTTAATTGATACTCTTGCTCGCTTGCCCACGGCGCTATATACATAGTCAATGCAGCGGCTAATAAGGCAAGCCCAACGCTTGATATAAGCGTTACGCGCACAACATACCATTCACTTACGCCACAGGCTTTAAGTACGGTCATTTCGCTATCTGCGTAAATACGGCTGTAAGCCAAAATAATGCCTAAAAATATACTCAGCGGAAGTATTAGCGAGGCTAGTTGTGGAAGTTTTAGTGCAATCATCGATAGCACTAATTTAGCAGGAATGCTGCCCTCAGAGGCATCACCTAAAATACCAACTAACTTTTGTGACAAAAAGATTGTCATTAAAGTTAAAAATACGGCGACCTGCGATTTTAAAACCTCAGCGGTCAAATAACGGAAAATTAGCAATGCTCGCCCCTGTTAAACATGGAATTTCACTACGATAGTGAGAATTGAATAGTTAAATAGCTATTTTACCCAATTAATACCGGCAAATAGGCTATTATTATAAGCCATCAAATTTAATTATCCTACCTAAGTGCACGATATAATGTTGCATTAGTAGCCCTTAAGCATATAAAGTTCAATTACACAGTAAGAGTCTAGGGCCTGTTTATCTTTCGAGGTTAAATTTGCAGCAGTACGTTTGGTATTTAGGCAAGGCAGAGTCTATGTAGTGTGGTTATTCCCCATAAATAGGCGATAACGCAGCATAAATGCCAAACATGCGCTGCCCGAAGGGTTCTGCCTAGGGGCAATTTACTCTTTGTTGCTCGGTTTTTACTTAGCCCACTAAGTTACACACCTCGCGCCGCGATTAAATAGCCCCTAGATTGAACAAATTTTAATCCTGAAAGGTCAACAGGCCCTAACAAAATCAGCTAAAATAAGAATTATCCTTACATAAGTTACGTAGATAAGACTAGAAAATACTTTTTTAGCCCCAACTTAGTAACTTAAACGACTCAAAACCAGGAGTAACAATGGAATTTAACGTAAAAAGTGGTAGCCCAGAAAAACAGCGCAGCGCATGTATTGTGGTTGGCGTTTACGAGCCACGTAGGTTATCCCCCATTGGTGAACAACTCGATAAAATTAGTGATGGTTATATCTCTAATTTACTTCGCCGTGGCGATTTAGAAGGTAAGCCAGGCCAAGTTTTATTATTGCATCATGTACCTAATGTATTAAGCGAGCGCATATTGCTTGTTGGTTGTGGTAAAGAGCGTGAGCTTGATGATAAGCAATATAAACAAATCATTTCTAAAACTATTAATACCTTAAACGAAACGGGCTCTATGGAAGCAGTCTGCTTTTTAACAGAGCAACACGTTAAAGGTCGCGACACCTACTGGAAAGTACGTCAGGCAGTTGAGACAACGCAAGACTGCCTATATACGTTTAACCAACTGAAAAGTAAAAAAGTAGACCCTCGTCGTCCACTTCGCAAAATGGTGTTTAACGTACCAACACGACGCGAACTAACTATTGGCGAAAGCGCTATTGAGCATGGTTTAGCCATTGCAGCAGGTAGTAAGCTATGTAAAGACGTAGCTAATATGCCACCAAATATTTGTAACCCTGTGTACTTAGGTGAACAAGCACAAGAGCTGGCAACTGATTTTGACAACATTACTGTTGATCTTATTGGCGAAAAGCAAATGGCAGAACTTGGTATGAATTCTTACCTAGCTGTTGGCCGAGGTAGTGATAACGAATCGATTATGTCGATTATTAACTACAAAGGCGCCGCTGATGACCAAGCCCCTATTGTACTTGTTGGTAAAGGTCTAACGTTTGATTCAGGCGGTATTTCATTAAAACCAGGCGAAGGCATGGACGAAATGAAATACGACATGGGCGGAGCAGCAGGCGTTATTGGCGCAATGCGTGCACTTGCACAAATGCAATTGCCGATTAACGTTATTGGTGTTTTAGCGGGTTGTGAAAACATGCCTGGCTCAAATGCGTATCGCCCAGGTGATATTTTAACAACAATGTCAGGGCAAACAGTTGAAGTGTTAAACACCGACGCTGAAGGCCGCTTAGTATTATGTGACGCACTAACATATGTTGAACGCTTTAATCCAGATACGGTTATTGACGTAGCAACGCTAACTGGCGCGTGTATTGTAGCCCTTGGCGCGCATGCTACTGGTTTACTATCAAACCATAACCCACTTGCGCACGATTTATTAAAAGCGTCTGAGCAAAGTGGCGACCGTGCATGGCAGTTACCGTTATGGGATGACTATCAAGATCAACTAGAAAGCCCATTTGCTGACTTTACGAACTTAGGTGGACGCTCTGCGGGTACTATTACTGCGGCATGTTTCTTATCTAAATTTACTAAAAAGTATAATTGGGCACATTTAGATATTGCCGGTACAGCGTGGCGCAGTGGCGCTAAAAAAGGCGCAACGGGCCGTCCTGTTCCTATGCTTACTCAGTATTTATTAAACCGAGCGGGTGTAAGCGAAGCTACGCACGATTAATAATCTATTTAGCTATTTATAAGGCGCCATTTGGCGCCTTATTTATTTGTGTATTAATTGAAGCAAACCCCGTTATATGGCAAAATCTGCCTCTTAATTTATGTATATCAATTTGGTATACATTCAATGTCATGGGAAACCCCGATACAATGAACATGAACGCTAAATTTTTCGTTCTAAAGCAACAAGATGAGTCTAAAGCGAAGGCTGACGATCATTTTGCATTGGCAGCTCAAATTGCAGCCGATCAGTATCGAAATGGGCAGCGTGTGTTTATTTGTGTTAACGATAACGAAGCAGCCTGTGCCATTGATGAAATAATTTGGGCATTCGATCCAGATAGTTTTGTGCCACATAATTTACAAGGTGAAGGCCCTAAAGGCGGCGCACCTGTAGAAATTGGTATTACGCCACCTGTTGGCAATCGTAAAGTTTTAATTAACTTGGCTACTCAGTTACCGGATTACATTCGTCGGTTTAACCAAGTTTTTGATTTTGTACCCGTAGAACCAGCTGCTAAGCAAGCAGCCCGCGAGCGTTTTAAAAAGCTACGCCAACTCGGTGCCAATCTCACCACGCAAGATATTAATAGCTAGCCAATCAGGCAAACTAACCAACTAATTTAAGTACTTATTTAAGGTTCTGTGTAATGGATAAAACCTACAATCCGCAAGATATTGAACAGTCTCTATATCAAGACTGGGAACAAAAAGGCTACTTTAAGCCATCTGGCCAAGGCGTACCATATTCAATTATGATCCCGCCGCCAAATGTCACTGGTAGCTTACACATGGGCCACGCCTTCCAAGATACAATAATGGATACCCTAACGCGTTTTAAACGTATGCAAGGTAACAACACATTATGGCAAGTAGGTACTGACCACGCAGGTATTGCAACGCAAATGTTGGTTGAGCGTAAACTGCATGCCGAAGAAGGCAAAACACGCCACGATTTAGGCCGCGAAGATTTTATTAATAAAATTTGGGAATGGAAAAAAGAATCTGGCGGCACTATTACCAAGCAGCTTCGTCGCCTTGGCGCATCGGTTGATTGGGATCGTGAACGCTTTACAATGGACGATGGCCTATCTGAAGCCGTTAAAGAAGTGTTTGTACGCCTTCATAAAGAAAACCTAATTTACCGTGGTAAACGCCTAGTAAACTGGGATCCTAAATTACACACTGCTATTTCTGATCTTGAAGTTGAAAACAAAGACAAAAAAGGCCACATGTGGAACTTACGTTACCCACTGGCTGATGGCGTTACAACGCAAGACGGAAAAGACTACATAGTAGTAGCAACTACCCGTCCAGAAACCATGCTTGGCGACTCAGGTGTTGCAGTAAACCCTGATGACGAACGCTACATAGATTTAATCGGTAAAGAAATTTTATTACCTATCGTTAATCGTCGTATTAAAATTGTTGCTGACGAACATGCCGATAAAGATAAAGGTACGGGCTGTGTAAAAATAACCCCAGCGCACGACTTTAACGATAACGAAGTGGGCAAGCGTCATCAAATGCCGATGATCAACATTTTCGATAAAGACGCCGCTATTTTAACCCAAGGTGAAACATACACCTTTGACGGTAAAGAGCTTGAGTTTGATGCGCCAATTCCTGAGCGCTTGCGCGGCCTTGATCGTTTTGCAGCGCGTAAAGCAATTGTGGCAGAATTTGAAGAACTTGGCTTACTTGAAAAAATTGAAGACCATGGTTTAACGGTTCCTTACGGCGATCGCTCTGGTGTTGTAATTGAGCCACTACTTACCGACCAATGGTATGTACGTGTTGCACCACTTGCTGAACCTGCAAAAGACGCTGTTAAAAACGGCGATATTCAATTTGTACCTAAGCAATACGAAAACATGTACTTCTCGTGGATGAACGACGTACAAGATTGGTGTATTTCACGCCAGCTTTGGTGGGGTCACCGTATCCCAGCTTGGTACGACAATGAAGGTAACGTATTTGTTGGTCGCGACGAAGCTGAAGTACGCCGTGAAAACAACATTGCAGATAACGTAACGCTAAGCCAAGACGAAGACGTACTTGATACGTGGTTCTCATCAGCGCTTTGGACTTTCTCTACACAAGGTTGGCCAGAAAATACCGATGATTTAAAAACCTTCCACCCGTCTGACGTGTTGGTAACTGGTTTTGATATTATTTTCTTCTGGGTTGCACGCATGATTATGATGACGCTGCACTTTGTAAAAGACGAAAATGGCAAACCACAAGTTCCGTTTAAAACCGTATATGTAACTGGCTTAATACGTGACGACAATGGCGATAAAATGTCTAAGTCAAAAGGTAACGTACTTGACCCACTAGACATGATTGACGGCATTGAACTTGAAGACCTAGTACAAAAACGTACTGGTAACATGATGCAGCCAAAACTTGCCGCTAAAATCGAAAAAGATACGCGTAAAGTATTTGCAGGCGGTATTGAAGCACACGGCACCGACGCCCTTCGCTTTACCCTTGCTGCAATGGCATCTACCGGTCGTGATATTAACTGGGATATGAACCGCCTTGAAGGTTACCGTAACTTCTGTAACAAATTATGGAACGCGAGCCGTTACGTATTAATGAATACAGAAGAGCAAGACTGTGGTTTTGCAAACGGTGCTCAAACGGAGCTTTCATTAGCTGACCGCTGGATTTTAGGTCAATATGAAGCAACCGTTAAAACCTACACAGAGCATTTAGATAACTACCGTTTTGACTTAGCTGCTAACACACTTTACGAATTCACTTGGAACCAATTTTGTGATTGGTACTTAGAGCTAACTAAGCCGGTATTATTTAAAGGTAATGAAGCGCAGCAACGTGGTACACGTAATACACTTATTACTGTACTTGAAAGCTTACTGCGTTTAATGCACCCAATGATGCCATACATCACTGAAACTATTTGGCAGCGTGTTGCACCACTTGCAGGCCTTGAAACAGCAAACACCAGCATTATGGTTCAGCCGTTCCCTGTATATAATGAAGCAAGCGTTGATGCTAAAGCGATGGATGACTTGGAGTGGGTTAAACAATTCATTTTAGCTATTCGTAATATTCGTGGTGAAATGGATATTAGTCCAAGTAAACCACTTAGCGTATTACTTGCTAATGCATCGAGCGACGACGTGCGACGCATTGAAGAAAACAAATCATTTTTAGCATCACTTGCAAAAATTGAAGAGTTTACAATGCTTGAAAACAAAGACGACGCACCAGCATGTGCAACGTCTTATGTTGGCAACCTTGAGATCATGATCCCAATGGCGGGCTTAATTGATGTAGAAGCCGAGCTTTCGCGTATTAATAAGCAACTCGAAAAAGCAGAAAAAGGCCTAGCACAAGTGCAAAACAAACTCGCTAACGAAAAGTTTGTAAACAACGCACCTGAAGCTGTACTTGCTAAAGAAAATGCAAAACTGGCTGAATTTAGCGATGCTAAAACTAAGCTACTTGAGCAAAAAACTAAAATAGAAAGCTTATAAGCTTTCATAAAATGCCTATTAACACTATTTAATAGGCATTAAAAAAGCCGCTCACTTTAATTAAAGTGAGCGGCTTTTTTGTGCCCTGTGATTAACCACAAGACACTTCTACATTAAAACTTGTAGTTGTACTGAGCACCAATAAGTACTGCATTACCTTCTGATTCAAACTCAAATCCATCTTCTTCAAAGTTCTGAGTTTTACCACGGATAATACTTACACCAAGGTCAACGTTAGAGTTTTGATCAATTGTGTAGTTACCACCGAATGAAAGCCAGAAACGATCGGTATCTGGGATAGAGATCGACAGGTGATCTTGTGATACTGGAGACTGATCAAATGCTACACCAGCACGAAGTAATAAATCTTCGTTATATTGGTAATCTGAACCAACAGCGAAACGGTATGAATCAGAGAAGCTTTCATCTTTATTAAATGCGCTAAACTTATCGCCAGTTGGAGCTGTAACTTGTGCTTCTAATGAATCAAAGCTACTCCAACCTGTCCATAAAATACTGTAATGAAGACCAAGTTTTTCATCTAACTGATGAGAACCTGAAAACTCAGCTATTGCAGGAAGTGTGATTTCGACAGAGCCAGGTAGTTCAGCTCCATTCAATCCACCAAAAGCTGTTGGTATTTGATTCGAGTATTCACCTTCGAATGTAATATCTGTTTCTGTACGATAATTAAAACCAAAACGGCTATTATCATCTAGCTGATACATTAAACCAACATTTAAAGCGTAACCTGTATCATCACCTTCCAAGTTCACAACTTCATTATTTGCAGCGAATGGTAAACCAGAGCCAGCATGACGCACTATTGTTGCGTCAGCGTAAATTACGTTTAAGCCAATACCATAGCTAAACTTTTCAGTAACTTTATAAGCAACGCTTGCATTTAAGTTAACAGTGAAGATTTCTGTTTTACCAGCAATCTGTCCTGCTGAGTAGTCATCGTCAAAGTCTGTTGATAAACCAAAGTTAGAAAATGCACCAAAACCAAGCGATACTTTATCGTTGTAAGGCATAGTAAAGTAAGCTGCTGGTACCACTGCACTTGGTGCAATGCTATCGTCATCTAATGAAGATTGATCAATACCAGTTGGCGCGCCTTCACCTTCTAAGCTTACATCTGGAATTACGCCAATAGCAGCAACACTTAGTTGCTTATCTTTAAATAAAGTCATTAGTGCAGGGTTACGTGCAACTACAGACGCATCGTCTGCAATAGAAGCTTCACCAGCGTATGCACGGCCTAAACCCGATGCATTTTGCTCTGATAATTGAAACGCAGCTGCAAAGCTATCAGCTGAAACAAATGCAAGCGAAGCTGCAATAAGAGTTTTAGAAAATTTCATTGTTGAGTCCTTAACCAAACTGACTGTCTGGGTACTATGTGTGTTGTTATTAGGATTTAAAACGTGATTACACTACCTTAATTTTTTGTAAAAAACTCTATGAATACGTCAAAAGACAGTAAAAAACATGTTTCTTAACGACATTTTAACAACTATTTAAAACTCATCGGATGAGAAGTGTGGTATTAGAGTAAACACTCTAAATGTAATTAATTATCATTTAGATTGACTTGAAATTAGTAGCAACTTACACTCATTATAAAATCGCAATGGAAGTAAAACTGTGATCATTTTATTTATTATTACAGGGCTAATATTTTGTGGGGCGAGTGTGTTTTGCTTTTACAAAGCAAACTACTGTGCATGTACTCAAGCAGGACAATGCGATAACCCCGTAAACCATTATTGGCTAGGGGCAATGTTAAATGCGTTGATTTCTTTAGCGCTGTGTTGTTTTGCATTGCACGTAGAGCTAGGCACTTTGTTATGGTTAACACTGATGGGAAATTGCTTTTTGGGTGCGTTTATTTCTGCAAAACAAACTAAAAAAAGGCAATGCAGTAAAACTAGTTCAACAAATGCTCTTTTAACAGGCGAGACAAATTAATCTGATAATCTAAGGGCTTAACACTTGATAGTATTTTAAGCTCTTGGGTGTGCTCACTTAAATCGATGTCTTTCGGTGTAACATGATGATTGTGCTTAGCATTATAAAATAGCTTAATTTTAGGTTTAATAGGATTTAATACGTTCCCTTCAAGCACTAAAGCTAAACGTTCATTCGTTAATTTTACAATAGTTCCTACTGGATGAACCCCTAAACACTTTATAAAACGCTGTACTAACTCACCATCAAACAATTGCTTATTGGCTAATAAGTACCGCAATGCGTTGATTGGTTCATCACCATCTTGATGCATTCTATCGGCAGTCATTGCATCGTACACATCTACAATTGCCATTATACGCGCTGGACGACTTAACTTCTCTGCCTGTAGGCCTCGCGGATAACCAGAGCCATCTAAGCGCTCATGATGATTCACTATCATATCAAGCATAAGGGGTGTTATACCCTTCTCGCCTTTAACTAAACCCAAACCTTGCGCTACATGCTTTTTAATAGCTAAGAGCTCATTATTAGTAACCTTAGTTGGCTTTGAAAATATACCCTGCGGTAATTTAGCTTGGCCTAAATCATGAAGTAACGCGCCCATGGCAAGCTCTTGCACAACAGCCATTTTGTACCCTAAGTATTTAGCAAATACAGCGGTAAAAATGGCGCAGTTGATCATATGCCGCCAGTTATAGCTATGTTTGTCTTTTATACGAGTAAGAATAGTCATGGCGTTGGCGTTACGAAAAACTGAGCTGACTATTTCGCTGGCTATTTCATCAAGCACTTTTATATTAACACTCAGGCCAGATGTTAAGTCACCGTATAACGACTGTAGCTTTCGGCCATGCTGATCGTAATTGACACTCGCTTTAGCAAATTCTTGTTCAATTGAGATTGCTATAGGTGTTTTTTCGGCTTTTTGCTGGCTATTAGATGTTTTAGGTTTGCTTTGAGGCTTATATTTGGCAGGAACTGGGGCATCACCTTTAGCAAAATCTATAAGCAGCTCAAGCACCCCTTCAGAGACTAAACGCTTAATAATAGATCTATCGCGTACTAAGCCACTGGTCTTAATTTTTATGCTATTGATCCCTTCATGTTGCTTAGTAACGCTATCAACATACATACCAGGAGTAAGCTCAGACACGGGCAAAGTAATTAGCATAAAGGCGGGATTTTTCTATTAAGGAATATGTACCTTAAATAGCATTAATTAAGCCTAAAAGTCTAGTTTTTGAGTTGTAAGTAGTTATATATGACTAAAAGCATTATTTACAGCCCTATTTGAGCTGTATTGTAATTCTGATTATTTTACTTTTTAATAATTAAACACTCTCATCTCAACTACACTAAATTGCTTATCACTAAAAAGCAGGTGATTTAGCTATAAAATTTATCTAATCATTATAAAAAAGCGAACTTTATTAACCTTTCTTGAACATAATATTGTTTTGCCTCGGTCTCAATATACACAGCACTTAATAACAACTGCTTTAAATTCTTAAGAGTACTAATATATGACAAAACTAAACCACCCCGTATCAAACCTGAGTGTGGCTGCAATAAACACAGCCTCGCCTTTGGGTCATATATTAAAAGCAGCCGCTCCACTGCTCGATAGCTTATTAGGTATAAATAAACTGCGTGATATATACCTCTCTAATAATTTATCGGGTTTAGATAAGCAGGAGTTTAGTGAAAAGCTTTTAAATGTATTGGGTATTAATGTACTTGGGGCACAAAGTGTTATTAACAAAATACCTAAGCAAGGCCCTTGCATAGTAGTATGTAACCATCCTTATGGCATGATTGAGGGCGTAATAATTGCTAAATTACTCACCCATTATCGTAGCGATACTAAAGTAATGGCTAACGTTGGTTTAAAAATATTTACAGAAATTAAAGACTATTTTATTTTTGCCAATCCGCTAAAACCAAAAGCAGCCATTAATACCAGTGCAATTAAACAGTGTTTTAAACATGTAAATAACGATGGTTTACTTGTGGTTTTTCCTGCTAGCAGGGTTTCGTTTTTTCAATCAAAAAAACAACGTGTAACCGACGGTCAATGGAATCGCTTAGCGGCTCAACTAGCCTTAAAAACACAAGCCCCTTTATTACCTGTGTTTATTAGTGGTCAAAATAGCCCTATGTTTTACAATTTGGGACGTATTTACTACCGATTTAGATTATTAATGCTAATACGTGAATTACTTAAAATTCAAAAAAGGTCCATTAATTTAGGTGCTGGTAATTTACTTACACCCAAGTTATTAAATAAATTTGAGAAAACTGACGACATTAACGATATTGCGCGCCTGCTTTGCTATTTAAACGATGAACGCTTTGTAACACCTTGGCAAGACGATGCCCAATCAATGCAGCTAAAAGCGATTATGCTGGATGTTGATAAAACAAAAATGACGAGTGAACTTGCTAGCTTACCAAGCGAGCAGCACTTATTAAACTTTAAAAGTTACTCCGTTTATTACGGTTATCAAGATCAAATACCTAATTGTGTTGCTGAAATAACACGCCTTAGAGAAATAACCTTTCGTACATTAAACGAAGGAAGCGGCGAGCCATGTGATACCGATAAGTTTGACGCAACCTACATGCATTTATTTATTTTTGATCATAAAAATGAAGAGATCATTGGAGCTTATCGAATTGGACAAACTGATTTATTACAAAAAAATAGCGACGTGAGCGCCCTTTATTTATCGCAAATGTTTAATTTTGAACCCTCTTTTATTAATCAACAACAGCCGTGCTTGGAAATGGGTCGCTCGTTTATAGTTCAAAAACATCAAGGCAGTTACCATGGCTTATTACTGCTATTTAAAGGGATCGGTGCGTTTATGGCGCAAAACCCACGTTATAGGACTTTATATGGCACGGTTTCATTAAGTAAGCTTTACGACCCTCGTTCTGTCGCAATTATTGACCATGCAATGGTTAATAATAAACAAGGTGTTAGCGCCAATACGCCTTTTAATAATAAAATTCATCCAGAGTTTGAAGACTTTATTAGTGATCACACGTTAAACATAGATCATGTATCAACATTGGTTATGGGAATAGAAGAAGATAAAAAAGACATACCAATTCTATTAAAGCAATATCATAAGCTAGGCGCTCAATTTCATTGTGTGGGAATTGACAGTAACTTTAATCACACCCCAGGATTACTTTTAAGTGTGCACCTACCAAGTGCGCCTGAAAAGCTACTTAAGCTCTATCTTGGTGATAAAAAAGATGATTATATAAATCACTCATAATTTTCACCTGCTGTATTAATACTGCAGGTAAAATACAGTTAACAAAAAAGTCGATGTAATTAATTACATCGACTTTTTTGTTTTTAATTATGTAATAGTTATGGCTATAAAAATATTTAGTTAAGCTGCAGCCACTTTTAAACAACTAATGCTGCTAATGAGCTGAGACTGCTTATCAAAATAATTAAAGCGAATAGTATTGCCTACCTTAATATGGCTAATGCTGACCGTCATTGCATCTTCTCTTTGCATATTTACACCATATTGGCCTTGCTCTGCTTTGCTGTAATGAAATGCTAAAAACTGCTCACTTGCAGGATATCTTAAGTCAATAAATTGCTTAAATTGTTGTTTACGCTTTTGTGTCACCGTTTCAAGCTCAACACCTGACGACGTTGCAAGCGATTCAACTTGGCAATCGATTAATTTTTTTGTGTCCCACCGAACAAAAGCGATGTGACCATTATTTAGCGATAATTTATCCGGAAAAATACACAATTTAAAAGGCGCGTAACCCGATAAATCCATATTTTTTAATTGAGACAATGCAGGGGTCTTATTGCTTAGTAAATGCGGGATTAAGAGGCCTCTGCTGTGCTTTACGGCTGTTATATCAAATGCACTTTGATAATCGTTTAATAAAGCTAATGTTTGCCCCCAATGCGATACACCAAGCCAAGTACCACCCCCTTGCGGATCGATAGGGTAAATTGCGTTATCTGTGTGCTTACTCGGGGCGATTGCCATTTCTCGCGTTTTTTGTTCATCACGATTAAAAAATAACTCGTAGCCATCATCAGTTAGGAAGTAACTTAAAGTGCACATATTAACTTTGCAGTGATTTTAATTGGCTTTGTTGGCTTTTTTCTCTCAAAAAAGTGGCTGTACTTGGTGCTAACCCAAAGTTCTGGTCGAATGATGCTTTTTGTGCAAAGGTAATTTGTGAAATCATCGCATAGTGATGTACTGCATGGCTTCCTACAAATATAAGCTCTCGTGCTAATGAGGTTGTTACAGTTTGTACATTTTTACTTTTAATTGATACTTCGCTTGAAAGTAACAGCGGTTTATTAAAATCATCTGTACTTAGCTGTTCAATCCACGATGCTATCTCTGCAATTTTTTTTATAGCTTCACAGGGGTTACTTTCAATATTACTGCCGCGTAGGCGACTATCGTAATCAATATTATTTATACCAAAGCCCGTCATTAAAGATTGGTAATGATCGATAATGTGGCGCATATGTGACCCAGCTGAACTAATGAAATTAGGAGCAACGATTTGCGAATAATCCTCTTTAGTTACACTTTCAAGATAAGCATGTCCTTGAGCGAGTATTTCTAACTGACTATTTAACATTGAATCGGTTTTCCTCATTTATAATTTCGTCGTATATGCATACATAACGTTAGATAACATTTTGAATAATGCAATTTTGCATTGTATAAATAACTAGAAAGCTGTTCTTACAATAAAATTTCAAAATTTATGCAGTAATACATTTTTAAATACAAAAGTAATTAATGAGAAGCTAGATAATATAGAGGGGAATATTAGTAGATGTAAAAGCAAATGGCGCTCTCGGTAGGGATCGAACCTACAACTCAGCCTCCGGAGGGCCACGTGATATCCATTTCACCACGAGAGCACATTTGTTGCCGCCACACCAACTCGCGATATCAGTGCTTTAGCATCAGCAATGATAAAGAGATCTTTAAATAAATACCAGTAACATCAGCTTATATGCTTATTAATTAAACTCTTTTAAATAAAACACTTCACAATGGCTTAAAAACACGCTATTTATTCTTATTGAATAGGAAACAGTAACGGTTTAGTAACATTGAAACTATGATTGTCGCTGTGCGGATGGATTTAATACGAGGAAATAATGATGAGTTTAATGTCTACTGAGCAAGTTGCTGAGTTTTTAGGTGTAAAAGTAGAGCGTGTAAAACGCCTCTCTAGAGAAAGTTTATTAATTGCGAAATCAGAAGATGAAAATGGTGAACCACAATTTGATACAGCCGAAGTAACAAAATACAAAGAGCTCGCCGAGCGCTTTGGTGGTCTTTAACATCTATAAAAAAGTATTATTAACGAGTTTAGTTAGCTGCGCGCGTAACATTACAGATTTACTAGTTATGCTGCGCTCTTCATACCAGCCAATACATAACACTAAAAAAAACAGCTTATAGTAATTCAGCTTATCCATTGAAGGATTAAACGTTTTTGTTTTATCGATACTATTTTTATAGTTATTTAACAATGCACTTTCACTGCTCTCATTAAGATTAAAGCTCACTGCAAGGGCTGCCAAATCAAAATACACATCATTAGTTTGTGCATATTCAAAGTCAATTAAATACATGCCTGAAGCATTTACAATAATGTTGTCTTTTACTAAGTCGTTATGACAAAAGCCTGCATTAAATGACATAGCTGCAACGGCTTTGAGTGCCTTCTCTATTTGAGGTTTATATTGCGTATATACGTCGGTGCTTTGATAAAAATGAAGCTCTTTAGCTATATCCATTGGCGCGGTAGACACTTTGTAATTGTGCACTTGAGCAAGTTTATTAATAAAGCTAAGCGTTATATCCGATTGCGCGCTCTTGCCTTCAATATAATTAAATACCGCACGACCGTTTTCTTTATCAAGCCAAATAGGCGCAGGACATATATTAAAGTCACTTAAAAAGCGCTGCGCTTCAAGGCCGTCACTTGGCCAATGGCTTTTATAACACTTTAACAAATACCCTTGTTGCTCGGTACGTATTAAAAAATTATCGTTACTAAAGCCATTAAGTAATCGTTCGCTTGAAACAATGCTTGTAGGCTCTATAAACGCACTACACATTTTTACTAACTGAGTATGCTCAATCATTGATTAAAGCTGTGCTAGAGGCTTAGCTTGGCTTTGTTCGTACTCTTCGTACCAAGTTTTAAAGCCCCACGCTGCCATAATGGTATAAAATATAAAGAGTGCTAGCGTTGGGTAATAGCCTTTTTCGTAATATAAATACATAGAAGCGGCATCTATTACAATCCAGTACAGCCAGTTTTCGAGGACTTTCTTAGCCACTAAGTAAGTAGTTACTACGGCAAAACACGTTGTAAAACTATCAAGATAAGCAAAATCGGCATGAGTATAGTTTTGCATAACGTAACCAATAACTATTGCAGCTACGGTTGTTAAACTAATTAAAACAGCATGACGGTTTATCGACCACGATGTAATATTTAAATTTGCAGCTTTGCCTTTACGCCATACAACCCAGCCAAATACAGCCATGTACATATAATAAAAATTAAGTAATGACTCCATAAGCAATGCGCCATTCCAGTACATTATTGTATAAATGAGCGTGCTAAAAAATGCCGCTGGCCAACACCATAAGCTTTCTTTTATTGCTAATAATAAATAAGCCATCGACAACCCTACCGCAATATACTCCCAATGCGACATTGCTGTAAAACCACTTAAGGTTTGTGTTAAAAAGTCCATATTATGCAGTTACCGTTTAGTTGTGCCGATTGTTATACCAATCTGCTTATATACGGGGTCTATTTAACGTTAAGAAAATTACGCTAGAACTAGGCAAAAATTTTTGTATCTAGTTGTTCTAAATAAAAAATTTTTAACAACGTTATAGTGCAATTTAATTCGTTAAATTGATCAAAGATTTATGCAGGTTGGTATTATAGGTTATTCAGGCGATAAGTCGCCAGAGAGAAACTTACATACAAAAATAGCTTTACCAAATTCTTCATATGAACGTTTAATTTCGGTACTTAACACCTGCATTACTAAATCGTAATCACCAAAAATTTGCGTTGATAACGTGTTAGTAATCACTTTTAAATCATCGTATTCGTTTAATCTGTCAATAAAGCCCTGAATAAACGGGATATAATCTTGGTGAAGTGGGTATTTACTGATCTCTACTGATAATTTCATTTTTGACTCTTTATTTTAATTACCGATTACAACAAGTCATTCAATGCTAGAGCCGTTATTAAATACAGTGTAAAATCGCTGCAACACTCAATTGAAATGAGCTTAATATGGCACGTAGAATAACCTACAAATTTAAAAACGAACCGCGCGAGATTAATTTCGCTAAAGATAAATACCATGACATGTATGAAGCAATTGCTGCTGCCGAAGGTATTGATCTAACTAGTTACTTGAGCATGGTACAGCAAATAGAAATGACCTCAAAAGGGTCTGCTTCTGTTCGTAACTTTCGCGACCAAGAATTTGCCCGTATGGGCTTTAGCGACATATACTTTATAAAAGAGTAAGTACCGCTTTATAGCTGTATTAACGCTGATACTCATAACTTACGCGCGGTGTAATATTACATAATAGCTCGTAAGGGATAGTATCAGCGCATAATGCTATTTCTTCAACTGGTAGCTCAGGGCCCCACATAGTGACTCTGTCGCCCACTTTAATATTGTGCTCATTAACGCCTATATCTACGCTAATCATATCCATAGCAACACTGCCAACAATACCATAACGCTGCTTACCAATTATTACTGGTGTGCCCTCTTTAGCGTGCCGAGGGTAACCATCGCCATAACCCATAGCCACAACAGCTAACTTGGTTGGTTTATCGCTTTTCCAACGTCCGCCATACCCTACCGCCTCATTAGCTGGTACATTACGCACTGCAATTACGCGCGTAGTTAAGCGCATAACAGGCTTTAACTTGTGTTGCTGTCCAACGCTATTTGCCATTGGCGATACGCCATATAGCATAAGCCCAGGGCGTACCCAATCACCATGTCCGTTTGGCCATGCAATGATACCGGCTGAATTTGATAAACAATGTGCTTGGTCAATGCCATTCACTAAGTTATCAAATAACGTGATTTGTTGAACCGTTTTGGCATTATCAACATCATCAGCACACGAAAAGTGTGTCATTAAATTAACGGTATTTTTGGCGTTAGGTGTTTTTTGTAAGCGGTTATAAAACTCTTCAAACTGCTCTGGCGCAATACCTAGTCGATGCATACCTGTATTTACTTTTAACCAGCATGTTATTGGCGCATCGAGCTTTGCTTTTTCAAGCGCGGCTAATTGGTATTCATCATGAATAATAGTTTGAAAGTTATTAGCGAGTAAAATAGGTAAGTCGGCTTTGTTAAAAAAGCCTTCTAGTAAAACTATTGGCTTTGTTAAGCCCCCAGCTCGAAGGGCAAGCCCTTCATCTATTCGCGCCACAGCAAATGCGTCAGCATTATTTAAATGCTGCGCAATCGTTACTAAACCATGCCCGTAAGCATTTGCTTTTAGCACCGCCATTACTTTGCTGTTAGGTGCAAAGCACTTAACTTGCGCTAAATTATGCGCAAGTGCAGCTAAATTAATTTCAGCAGTGGCTAAGCGCATTAGTAATCGTCATCTACCGCTGGTCCCGCGTAATTATCAAAGCGAGAAAATTGACCTTGGAATGTTAAACGCACTTTACCAATTGGGCCGTTACGTTGTTTACCTATAATGATTTCAGCAATACCTTTGTCAGTACTGTCTTCGTTATAAACTTCATCACGGTAAATAAACATGATTAAATCGGCATCCTGCTCTATCGACCCTGACTCACGTAAATCTGAGTTAATAGGACGTTTATCGGCACGTTGCTCTAGCGTACGGTTAAGCTGCGAAAGCGCAACAACCGGACATTTTAGCTCTTTTGCTAGTGCTTTAAGTGAACGTGAAATTTCAGCAATTTCGAGCGTTCGGTTATCAGCAAGGCTTGGTACACGCATTAACTGCAAGTAATCGACCATGATCATACTAATGCCACCGTGGTCGCGGGCTATACGCCTTGCACGTGAACGCACATCGGTAGGTGTTAAGCCCGACGCATCATCAACGTACATTTTACCTTTTTCCATCAACAAGCCCATTGTTGATGAAAGTCGTGCCCAATCGTCATCATCTAATTGACCAGTACGTACCTTAGTTTGGTTAATACGGCCAAGAGACGCTAACATCCTCATCATAATTTGTTCTGAAGGCATCTCTAGAGAGTAAATTAATACTGGTTTGTCTTGAGTCATTGCAGCATGTTCTGCAAGGTTCATCGCAAAGGTAGTTTTACCCATAGATGGACGCGCTGCAACAATAATTAAGTCAGAAGGTTGCAGGCCTGTCGTCATTTTATCTAGATCGGCATAACCTGTACTTACACCCGTAACACCATCTTGTGGTGATTGATAAAGCTCTTCTATTTTATCAACGGTTTTTTCAAGGATGCTATGAATGCTTTGCGGGCCTTCATTATTTTTTGTTCGTTGCTCAGCGATTTTAAACACTTTGCTTTCGGCAAAATCGAGCAAGTCGTGACTGGTACGCCCTTCGGTGTTAAAACCCGCTTCTGCAATTTCGTTCGCTACGCCAATCATTTCACGTACAACAGCACGTTCGCGTACAATACTTGCGTAAGCGTCAATGTTAGCAGCGCTTGGCGTGTTTTTAGCTATTTCTGCTAAATAAGCAAAGCCACCAATTCCTGCAAGTTTATTATTTTTTTCTAAACTTTCAGAAATAGTGATTAAATCTATCGGATCGCCAATCTCAGCAAGTGCCGTCATCGCCTCAAAAATTAACTTGTGCGTGCGGGTATAAAAATCCTGTGATACAACAAGCTCCGCTACGCGGTCAAAAGCTTGGTTATCAAGCATTAAGCCACCTAAAACAGATTGTTCAGCTTCTATTGAATGGGGAGGAACTTTAAGTGTATCGACTTGCTTATCTGGTTTGGCCATAACTTCACAGTAGTAAAATTGAATGGCTCTATTCTATCGACTTGAAGGGGCTGTGCAAATAGAAAAGCAGGAAATCTTTTCCTGCTTTTTGTAATCGTGAAGGTGAATGAGCGTTATTTAATACGAAGCTCTATGCGTCCACTAATTGTATCCATTTCAACATTAGCATTACCGCCATTAATGCTAAATTCTAAATCACTGGCTGGGCCGTATTTAGCTTTACTGACTTTATCGCTAGTAACTTTATTAATGATTTTTCCATTAGCGTGCGCTTTAATTTCAAAATTTGCAGATACGCTGTCAGGAAAGTAAAAATCACCATCGCCACTTACCGATTCAAAACGTACATCACCGCCCTTTAAAAGCTCTTTAATATGTACTTCGGCTTCGCCATTCACCGTGTTAATACGTAAGTTTTTAATTGACGATAGCGTAAAATCTATATCGCCATTTACATTTTCAAGGCGCACATCATTGGCGCTTGAGGTTGATTTAATATCGCCATTAACAGCGCTAAAACGTAGTTCACCACTTGATTCTCTATCGTTAATTTCGCCATTTACGGTTTCAAATTGAATATTACCGTTTAAGTTTTCAGCGTTCACATCACCATTTACGGTGGTGAGCTTAATATTACCGGCAATATCATCTACTGTAATTTCGCCATTAACCACATCAACTTCAGCGCCATTTTTTAACTCTTTTGCAGTCACCGATACATTAACGCCAGCAAACTCTAAACTACTGCTTTTAGGCATAAATATGGTTAAGCTTGAGCCATCGCCATTATTACCCCAATTTGATTTACGTGGCATTTTTACAATAAACTGAGTTTTATCGCCATTTGTTTTAAGCTCATAACCCTCGGCTTTGTCATCAAGCTCGCCAGATACTTTAAATTCGTTTTTCTCCCAGCCTGTAATATGTATATCACCGCGTTGGTTTTCAATAAAAATAGTGCCGCCACTTGGTACGTCTATTTGCTTATCTATTTTTTCACCCGCTAATACCGCCAACGGAAATAAGCTCAGTCCTAATAAAATCGCTTTCATGTCGTACTCCTAAATGTGCTGCCAACGTGGCGCATGCACCTTGTTAATTAAATCAAGTTGTTGTTGATATATTTGCGCTAACATTGTTAGTAGCGCTTGGTTTTGTGGCTCATTTTTAAGAACTTGCTTTATTGCTTGCTCTGCGTTTTCAAGCTCTTGTAGCTGCGTTTGCCAGTTAGTGGTCAATGCTTCTTTATTTTCATATTCAACCAACAAACTGTTTTTTTGCGCCGAAAAGTAATCACTTATAGCCACTACGGGTTGTGGCTCGGGCGCTATAACAAATAGATTTACAGCAATTAAAGCAGCTAACGTGCAGGCAGCTATTGCTGTTAGTTTTGGCCAAATAGCAGTGCCTTTTAGGTCCTGCTTATTACTAACCATTGCTCGCTCAATTCCCGCCCACAGGTCTTTTTGTGGCGTAATGTCTTTATCAAGCGTGTTTAATGACTCATTTAAATAGTCGTCAAAATTTGGTTTATTCATTTTCATACCACTCTTGTAGTAGCTGCCTAGCACGATGATATTGCGATTTACTTGAACCAACAGCCATACCTAATTGCTCGGCTATTTCCTCGTGCCTGTAACCTTCGATTGCAAACAACACAAACACCATACGTGCGCGCTCAGGAAGCCTTACTATTAATTTATCGAGACCATTTAAGCCTTTGCAGTCATTAGCTGATTGCTCATCCATACCGCAGTATTCAATGCTCACTACTTTTTGCAGCCAATTTTTTTGCTTGCGTAAGTAGTTAATCGCAACATTACTGGCAACGCTGTAAAGCCAAGTAGAAAACTGCGAGCGACCGTCAAATTGCGCTATTTTACGCCATACCTGTACAAACACTTCTTGGGCTGCATCTTCAGCATGCGCTTGGTCCGCTAATAAGCGTAGACATAAACCGTAGACTCGTTTTATATGTAACTCATAAAGCGTTGTGTATGCGCCTTGATCACCTGATTTAACACGCTCAATGAGTTTAGCTTCGCATAAAGGCGTTTGTTCGGGTTTAACGTGTAACATCCGTGATGTCGCCTTTTAATTATTATTATTGAGTTAGTGTATTGATAAGTTAGACGTAATAACAGTTCGAAAAGGTTTAAAGGGAATGAAAAAATAATTGAATAAAAAAAGGGCTTGTACGAGGTTGTATTTAACAGTGCCCTTAACTAATAAAGTTAGCCAAATTACAGACACAAAAAAGCCGTGCTAATAGCACGGCTTTTGTCGCTTAATTAAAAATTAAGCTTCAGCGATTACGATTACTTTAATAGTAGCCGTTACGTCTGAGTGAACTGAAATTGATACGTCAAATTCACCTGTCTCACGGATAGTACCTAGAGGCAAACGAACTTCTGACTTAGCAACTTCAACACCAACAGCTGAGATAGCGTCAGCGATGTCACGAGTACCGATTGAACCGAATAACTTACCTTCGTCACCAGCTTTAGATACTAATGTAACTTCTGCTAATGCTTCTAGTTTTTCAGCGCGTGCTTGTGCAGCAACTAACTGTTCAGCGATTTTCGCTTCAAGTTCTGCACGACGAGCGTCAAACGTTTCAATGTTAGCTTTAGTCGCAGGAACTGCCTTACCTTGAGGGAAAAGGAAGTTACGTGCGAAACCAGATTTAACTACAACCTGTTCACCTAGGCTACCTAGGTTAGCGATCTTATCTAGTAGAATAACTTGCATGTTTCTACACCTTTTAAAAACTGTTAATCCGCTGCTTACTTATGTAAGTCAGTGTATGGAAGAAGGGCTAAGTAGCGAGCACGCTTAATAGCAGTTGCTAGCTGGCGCTGAAATTTAGCGCTAGTACCTGTGATACGGCTAGGTACGATTTTGCCACTTTCTGTAACATAGTTTCTAAGAGTAGCTAGATCTTTGTAATCGATTTGTTTTACGCCTTCCGCTTTAAAGCGGCAGAACTTACGACGTCTGAAATAACGTGCCATGAGATTAATTCCTCAAATAATTCTTTCTATATGCTGAGCATGCAAAACCAATTGGCTAAGGCCGTTACGACCTTCGTGGCGATTTAAAAAACCACTCACTTGCAATGCCTGCCCAACGTGCAAATGTTGAGTCTGTTGTTGCATTTGCTTTCCACTGGCAACTACCTGAAGCCTCACGTAACTATTACGGTTAAGGTCTGCTTCGGTTTGCATCGATTTATGTTCTACAACAAAAATACAATGCGGGATGCCAGCAGGGCTTTGGCTAAACTTGGGAGTTTTACAAACTACCCCAGATATAACCAGCTGATTCATATATGGGCTAACCATTATAGTAACTGCTGATTACATGCCATGCTAGGACTCAAAACAATTAAGCAGCTGGTGCTTCTTTCTTCTCTTCTCTTGCAAGAGGAGACGCTTCAGTTTCAGCAGTTTTAGTGCGGATAACTAAGTTACGAAGCACTGCATCGTTGTAGCGGAAAGTAGTTTCTAGCTCGCTGATTACTTCAGTTGGTGCTTCAACGTTCATAAGAACATAGTGAGCTTTATGAAGCTTGTTAATTGGGTAAGCCAATTGACGACGGCCCCAATCTTCAAGACGGTGGATAACACCACCAGCTTCAGTGATAGAACCAGTATAACGTTCGATCATACCAGCAACTTGCTCACTCTGATCTGGGTGAACCATGAATACGATTTCGTAATGACGCATGGATATTCCTTACGGTTAATAGAGCCTTCTACCGTTTCGGCCGGTCGGTTTAAGGCAAGGAATTAATAGTTTAAAAGCCGAAATGAGCGCGCATTTTACGCTTAGACGGATAATTAAGCAAGCAGGTTTTTTAAGCTTTTATAGATAAGTGTTTAAAGGTAAACATTTCGAGCTTCGCTCGTCGCGTCAGCAAGCTGTACGCCTACCGCAAAAGTTAAGCGCAGAGTGTAATATCTCTTGTAGAAGCCGAGCTTACTCGCGTGAAAAGCGATAGCTTTTAATTGCTTAAGCTTTATGTTTACCCCGAAAATATAAACATTTACTCAAGCTTAAAGCCGTGCAATTATTAAGCAATACATTATTAAATAAGGATATTTATGAAGCTCTTACTATCGCTTGTATTAATACTTACTTTTAGTACACCATTTTTAAGCCACGCAAAAACCAATACAACTGACATAACCGTTGGTAAAAAAGTCATTCTGCAGTCAAAAATACTTAACGAAGACAGACCCATTAAAATTTTCATACCTGACACTGTAAAAGACGATCAGCCGCTTTATGTTATTTATTTACTTGATGGTGTTGAGCACTTTCATACGGTGTCTGGTGTTATTAAATCCCTTGTTGATTACGAGCAGATACCTAACGCAATGCTCGTTAGTATTGATACAACTAACCGTGTTCGCGATTATTTACCAAAAGTAGAAGGCGAGCCTAAAACAGAGTTTCAAACTTTTGTTAAAAACAAATGGCCTGAAGCTGGACAAACCGACAAGTTTTTAAACTTTGTGTCTGATGAACTCATGCCTTATATAAACAGTAATTACTCAACTAACGGCTACAACACCTTAATTGGCCACTCTAATGCAGGTACTTTGGCGCTTTATACTTTAGTTAATCAGCCTGAGTTATTTAATAACTATATAGCTATAAGCCCAAACAGTTGGTGGAGTGATGAAGAATTAAAAAATAATATTATAAAATACACTAAAAACCCTAAAGGCGGTCAATCGTTATTTATTAGTGTAGCAAGTGAAGGGTCACGCTTTTATACAGGTGTATTAAATACTTTAGTAAATTTAGAGCAACAAATGCCCACACAGCTAAAATGGGAATATAAGCATTACCCTACCTTTAGTCATATGGGCACCATACTACCAGCCCTTAGCGATAGCCTAATTCACTTATTTGGCGACCTAATTTTTAGCGTTACTGACGAGCACGGAAAGTTTGCTGATGTATCGCTCATTACAGGTTATTACCAAGCACTGAGTGATAAATATGGGTTTGAGCTTAAAATTCCACAAGATGTATACGTAGAATTTGCTCATAGCCAGCAAAAATTTGGTAACACAGCTAAAGCTATTACCACGCTTAAACACTTTACTACCCATTACCCTAATGCTGCCTATTCTCACATGCGTTTATCGCAAGGCTATACTGCAAATAAGCAGTTCAAAGAGGCCGTCACCAGTATGAAACACGCATTAGAACTTGCTAAGCAAAACTCGCGAGATCCAATGTTAATTGATGCGCTCAAGGATATGGTGAATGAAGCACAAGAGAATTTGTAACTGATTTAACGCAAAGCACTTTTTAGCTAATGATAGTAATTACGAGCTACGCTCGTCGCGTCAGCAAGCTAAACGCCTACAGGTAAAATTAAGCTCAGTGTGAAACTTTGCATGTAGACGCTGAGCTTGCTCGCGTAAAAAGCGCAGCTTTTAATATATTTAAAACCACCATAAAACAAAACCGACACTTAAATTAAACATCGTTTTTTTAATCAAGCTCATCACTTTACTTTATCCGTTGGGTTTCGCTTCGCTCAACCCAACCTACTTATTTGCCTATCGCTTCTTTGGCGAACAGGTGTTTTATTGGGCCTAAATTATCAACGAGTGACAGCCCTACTCCGCGGATAAGTTTTTTAACCGGATTTGCACCTGCAAATAGCTCTTTTAACCCTTGCATCATGGCTATGTGCTTTTGCGCATCGAGCTTACGGGTACGTTCGTAATCGCGAAGTGTGCGCGTGCTTGCAAGCTCCTTGCTATCACTTGTGAGTAGCTCAATTAAATAAGCCGCATCTTTTAGGCCTAGGTTCATACCAAGCCCTGCAAGTGGATGGATTGTATGTGCAGCGTCGCCAATGAGTACCACTTTGCCTGAAACCCATTGCTGGGCGTAGCGCATTTTAAGTGGGAAAGCAGTGCGCGCACTTTGCACTTCACACAGCCCGCATTGACCATCTATTGCAGCCATTACGGCTTTATTAAAGGCGGTGTCGTCCATTGCTAATAATTCATCACAATGATTGGGGCTGGTAGACCACACAATTGAATGAGTATGCTCATCGCTCAATGGTAAAAACGCGAGTGGCCCTGTTGGTAAAAAGACTTGGCGTGCGGTGTTTGCATGTTGCTCTTTAGTTTTAACTGTCGCGACTAGCGCATGGTGATCGTAATCTTTAAAGCTAAGCGCCATATTAAATTGTTTACGTATAGCTGAATTTGCACCATCAGCCGCCACCAGCAGTTTTGCAATAATTGGCTCGCCGCTTTTAAGTGTTATAAATACATCAGATTCGCTTTGATGTATTTGCTGATACTGTGTATCAAACATTAGTGTTGCACTGCTTTGTTGCTCTAGCTCTTTTATAAGCGCAAAGCGGATAATGTCGTTTTCAACAATATGGCCTAAATGTTCAAGCTCAAGTTGCTCGTTATTAAACGCTATTTTGCCAAAGCTGTCGGCATCACGTACATCCATATGTGTATAAGCGCACGCTCGCTGTGCGATAATTTCGGGCCATACATTTAATTGTTCAAGCAAGGTTTGGCTTGCAATGCTTAACGCACTTACACGCAAACCATATTCGTCAGTTGGTAACGCTTGTGTTGGTGCGCCGTCGAGTACAACGACGCTTATATCGGCTTTTGCCAATCCAAGTGCTAGTGTTAGCCCTACACAGCCGCCACCTACAATACAAACCTGTGCTTGCTTCATAAACGCCTACCTTGTTTAACTTGCCCCATTAACTGTTTGGCTAATGGCGCTTTTAATGCGGGAAATAAATCCATCGAAAACAACCCAATACTGCGCCCCAATGCGAGCACTCGCGATGAGTTTGAAAAAAGCCTAACAAGTGCATCTGTTAAACTCATTACTGTTTTTATATCATCACTGCGTTTTTTTGAATATTCACGTGTAAACGCATAGCTGCCTAAATCGTGCTGGCTATCTGCTATTAAATTACTAAGTACTTGTACGTCGCGAAGACCTAAATTAAAACCTTGCCCTGCAATAGGATGAATAGCATGTGCAGCATTACCAATAACCACTGTACGGTGCGCAGTTAAAGACTCAACTTGCCCGTAAACGAGCGGGTAACTCGTGCGCATGCCTACTTTAGTAAATTGACCACCGCGATAACCAAACGCGCTTTGCAGTGCACTTAAAAAACCTTGCTCACTGAGTGCCATGTGCTGTTCAACCTGATCTTGGCGCATACACCACACTAACGAATAACGGTTATTGCTCATGGGTAATAACGCCATAGGCCCGTTTTGTGTAAAGCGCTCAAAGGCATGATTATTATGCCCACCAGCCACTTCTACATTAGCAATAATAGCGCCTTGTTCATAAGGCTGGGTATTAAAACCAAGCCCAAGTAAACTACGTGTTGGTGATTGTGCGCCATCAGCAATAACCAATAGTGCTGCATTTAATTGCTCGCCGCTTTGTAGGGTGAGTGTATTGCTATGCAGAGTTTGCTCAATGGCAGTTACGCTATCGGGGCACAAAAGCGTAATATTTGACTGCGTTAAACGCAGGTGGAGCGCTCGGCCAAATGGATTTACTTCTACTACGTAACCAAGTGAGAGCTTAGCAAATTCGTCGCAATTAATGTGCGCTTTGCCAAAGTGGCCTCTATCAGACACGCTCACTTTTTTGATTGCTGCGGTGTAAGGGGCATTTTGTTCAAATAAATTGAGGCTTTGTAAATACTCTACCGATTGCTGAGCAAGTGCAATGCTTCTGTCGTCAAAGCTTGGGTGGTAGTCGCCGGTTACTTGATTCGCTTCTACAACGGCAATATTTAACGCGGGATTAGTTTTAGCCACACTTAATGCGCAGCTTGCTCCCGCTAAACCACCGCCAATAATAACTACATCAAACTGCTTAGCCACTTTACTCTCCGAGCTTTATACGTTTTTAGCACTTTGCATAAGTGCTTCTATATCGCTAATTTTTTTAGGTACGCTTAGGGTCAAGTTTTCATGGCCGTTTTCGGTAACTAGCAAGTTATCTTCGATACGAATACCAATGCCTTTGTATTTTTGCGGTGCGCTTGAGTCTTCGCTTATATAAAGCCCTGGCTCTATAGTGAGTACCATACCAGGCTCAAATGCACGCTCAGCGTTATTTACTTTGTATTCGCCAACATCATGTACATCTAAACCAAGCCAATGCCCAAGCCCGTGCATGTAATATTCTTTACACGCACCTTTTGCCATTAGCTCGTCAAAGTCGCCAATTAAAATACCTAAGTCGAGTAAACCTTGGGTCATTACTTCCATTGCTAGTTTATTAGCATGCGACATATAACCACCGGGTTTTACTTCATCAAAGGCAACTTCTTGCGCTTTAAGTACAATATTATAAAGCGCGGCTTGCTCTTCGCTAAATTGACCATTTACCGGAAATGTACGCGTAATATCAGCAGCATAACCTTGTAACTCGCACCCAGAGTCTATAAGTACCAGATCACCATTTTTTAATACGTCGCTATTTTGCGTGTAATGTAAAATATTGGCGTTGTCGCCACTACCAACAATTGTGCCGTACGCAGGATGCGGCGCACCGTTCATTGCATAATGATGATGTAGCTCTGCTTCTAGCTGAAATTCAGTAGCTCCGGCATGTGAAAAACGCATGGCGCGCATGTGCCCTCGCGCACTAATTTCACAACCTTCTCGCATAACATCTATCTCACTTGGCGATTTAAACAAACGCATTTCGTGAATTAGGCCGCGTATTTCTTTTAAAGTACTCGGTGCTTTGAGGCCTTTTCGAGAGCCACTTCGAAGTGTACCTAGTAACGAAAACACTTTGGTATCAAATGAGGGGTAAGCACCTTGTGCAAAATAGAGCGCATTTTTTGCATTTAGCATATCGAGTGTTTTATCGTTTAATTCACTTAGCGGGTAAGCTTCATCAAACAGGTAGTCACTTTTAGCTTTATCAAAGCCAACTCTGCGGCCATGCCAAATTTCTGCAAGCTTGTCTTTATCTAGGCAAAATAAAGTACTGGGTGCATCGCTGTTATTACAGAGTACAAGTACGGCGTCGGGTTCGTTAAAGCCAGTTAAGTAAAAAAAGTCGCTATCTTGTCTAAATGCATATTCGGTATCGCGGCTGCGCGTCACTTCGCTCGCAGCGGGAATAATAGCAACGCTATTTTCATCCATTTGAGCAAGTAAGCGCTCGCGACGTGCTTTAAATTCTGACTTTTGTACTTCAACCATTATTAACCAACCCGTTTTACTTTTTAAAAGTTAATGAAGTGTTTTTTTAGTACTTTGCGTGCTTTGCTCTTTACCAAGCTCTGCAAAACAAAGTAGTGCTGATACACGCACATATTCAATCACTTCGTGCAGCGCTTGGCTGTCTTCTTCGGTTTCTTCAAAAGTAGTATCTAGGCGAGTAATTTCGCTAAAGTCAGTAATAACCTCTTTAACATCGCTCGATAGTTTACCGTAGTCTTTTTGCTTTAAACCAAAACCAAGCATAAAACCCGCTACCCATGATACGAGGCCATTAGCCTGATCGATGAGTGTTTCATCGTCGCTTGGTAAAAATAAATCAAACTGAAATTCATCATCATTAAAGCTCGCGACTACTTGCTTATAAATAGTGCCAAAAAACTGCTTTAAATCGTTACTAAACGATTCACCATCGTTAAACACATCGCTCAAAAGGCCTAAGTATTCTTTGTCGTCAATGGTTAAACCACACGCAAGTAAACCACTAATTACACCATGCGCTTCAGCAGGTGATACAAATATTTCGTTTTTTTCTAAAAGCAGTTGAGCTTTTTCGTAATCGGGTAAATCGTTCATAATCGAATCTTCGCTTTGCAAGTTAAGGCAATGCTACCACTCGATAAAAAGCAACTCCAATTAATTGTATGATCAAGCTCAAAAACCATGCGATAAAGTAAATGATGAGTTAAAGGTGCGGAAAAACTAAGCGAACGATATAATTTTTTACGTTTGGGGTTTAAGGATTGGATTATGTCTTATATACTTAAATTGTTCCCTGGGGTACCGGAGCTTAGTTAAGTCCCTGAGCCGATAAATTTTATACCAGGGTTTCTGTTCGTCTACTATTGTGCAGGCTCGGCATGTACTGAGAAGCCTACGGTAAACCGCAGATTCCCGCCCTGAAACCTTCTGGTTTCAGGACTGAAACCGAGTACCGTATCTTGGGGAACACCTTTTTAGCAAACCCTCGCCTTTAAAAGGCTTTATCAAAAAAAATTAACCTTCCTATTTACTCTTATATTTATCTAAATTTTTTATTCACTTATCTTCAATTGTCTAATATTACTTTTAACTTATAAAAAAAGCCGCAGGTAATTACTTACCTACAGCTTTAATAATCACGTATTTAAGAGTGAAGTTATTTAAACCAACCTTGAAAACGCTCCATTAGCATGTAGTTTATTGGTACTAACAATAAAGTAATAAAGGTAGCAAAAATAATCCCAAACCCTAAGCTCACCGCCATTGGTATTAAAAACTGTGCTTGAGTGGCTTTTTCAAACAGTAATGGCATTAAACCAATAAAGGTCGTTAAACTAGTTAGCA
The DNA here is from genome assembly GCF_002836695.1 of Pseudoalteromonas sp. 78C3. Lineage (NCBI taxonomy): Bacteria > Pseudomonadati > Pseudomonadota > Gammaproteobacteria > Alteromonadales > Pseudoalteromonadaceae > Pseudoalteromonas > Pseudoalteromonas sp. 78C3. Next base: position 44,471 of record NZ_PJAV01000167.1, on the reverse strand, counting down.
TTACAGGGCGAAAACGCGATGCACCTGCAATTTTTATAGCATCGAGAACTTTACCACCTTCACTGCGCTTTTTATTAATAAAATCAACGAGTACTAATGAATCATTTACCACCACCCCGGTTAGCGCAAGCATACCGAGTAAACTCATAATAGTTAAGTCCATTCCCATAATCCAATGCCCTACTACAGCACCTATCATGCCAAATGGGATTACACTCATTACTATGATTGGTTGTAAGTAAGATTTAAGCGGTATTGCTAATAGCGCATAGATTATGAAAAATACAAACACAAGTGCCCAAGCCAACGAACCAAACGACTCTCTTTGCTCTTTAGCCTCACCTTCTAGTTTGTAATCTACTCCAGGATATTGCTGCATTAAACCATCTAAATACTCCGTTAGGTCAGCCTGCAGTATGGTCATGTTGGTATTATTTTTTTCGATATCGGCTGTTACGTTTAATGTGCGGTAACGGTCTATTCGATTAATAGTTGATGGACTTTGCCCAGCAGTAAGTGTTGCCACGTGCGATAAAGGCACTGAGCCTCCATCAGGCGTATTTATAAGTATGTTTTGTAGGTCAGCTACAGAGCGGCGCTCATCTATAGGTAAGCGTACCATTACACGTACATCGTCTCTGCCTCGCTGAATACGTTGTGCTTGCGAGCCAAAAAACGAGTTACGTACTTGCCCAGCTACATTGACTCTATTTAAGCCCAGCGCTAAACCTTGTTGCGTAAGCTCTATTTGTAACTCTTCTTTACCGTCGGACATACTATCGGCAATATCAAATACCGTTGGATAGGTCGATAAACGGGTTTTAATGTGATCAGCCACGTCTTGTAAAATAGTCAACGAAGTGCCGCTAAGCTGAACATCAATTGGGTCAGAACTTCGGCCAATTTCGGCTCTAAACGTTAAACTTTCGGCGCCTGGTATTACGCCAATTAAATCGCGCCATTCGCTGGCAAGTTCTCGTGATCCTATGTCTGATTCACGCTTTTCAGCCGGTGTTATTTCAAAGCGTACAGAGCCTGAATTAGATACACCACCACGCCCGCCTGTTGTGGCTAATATATTTAAAATAACGCTTTCGCCAGTATCTGGGTCGCGGTACTTTTCTTGTAATTGCTGCGCCTTTTGCGACATGTCAATTACGTATTTATTAGTTACTTCAAACGGTGTACCTGTTGGTAGTGTTAAGTTAACGCGGACTGTTTCGCTTGGTATGCGCGGGAAAAATACAAACTTAGTCCAACCGCTGGTGATCATGGTTAAAATTATAACAAATACACCAATAAACAAGCTTACCGAAGCCAATTTATGGCGCAGTGCTAAATTTAAAGTGGGTTGATAGTATTTTAAAATCGCGTTTTCAAATCCATCTGCAAAACGCTGTTGAATAACATCAAACTTTGAAGGTTCGCCTTTTTCGTGGCGTAGTTTTATATATTTTAAATGTGCTGGTAGTACAAATTTAGATTCAATCAATGAAAACAATAATACCGGAATAACTACTACCGGTATTTGTGCAAACAAGGCACCACGCGCCCCTTCAATAAAGGCCAAAGGTAAAAAGGCAGCAACGGTAGTTAACACACCAAATGTTACTGGTGTTGCTACTTCTTGAGTACCTAAAATTGCGGCTTGCTCGCCCGACTTAGCTGTTTTTAGATGGGTGTAAACGTTTTCACCGGTAACTATGGCGTCATCAACAACAATCCCCAGTACCAATATAAAGCCAAATAAGCTCATAATATTAAGGGTTACGCCAAAAATAGGCATCGCTATAAACGCCCCCATAAACGAAACCGGAATACCAATAAATACCCAAAATGCAATTGCAGGGCGTAAAAACAAAGTAAGTAAAGCGAGTACTAAAATACCGCCTTGTAAAGCATTGGTAGTAAGGGTCGAAATACGACTTTTAACCAGCTCCGAATCATCATCCCAGTAACTTAGTTCAAACCCTTGCGGGAGAGAGCTTTGTTGCTCTTTTATGTAGTTTTTAACATCGTCAGCAACTGTAATCGCACTTTGTGGACCAATTCGATATACGTCGATAAATGCAGCTTGTTTACCATTAAAGCGAGTACGTACTGGTGTTTCTTCAAAATCATCTTTTATAGTTGCTATATCGCCTAAGCGAATAATAGTGCCATCGGCTTGGTTTTTAACAACAATGCTGGCAAATTCATCTTTACGATATGCTTGCCCTTTAGAGCTTATAAGTACGTCCCCGCCTTCTGTTTTTAAGTTACCAGCAGAAATATCTGAGCTTGAGTTAGAAATAGCACTCGATATTTGTGCCAAGCTTAAATCGTACTGACGAAGAATATCTTGGCTTACTTCAATGGCTATTTCGTAATCACGAACGCCACTTAGCTCTACCTGCGTTACATTAGGTAAACGTAGGATTTGATCGCGTACTGTTTCTGCGTATTCGCGGGTTTCTTTTTCGCCATAGTCACTCGATACGGTAACCGCGATAACTTCACGAATTCGCTCAGCAAGCGCTACTATCGGCTTTTCAGCATCGGCTGGAAAAGTGTTAATTGCGTCTACACGACTTTTTATATCAGCTAAAAGCTCACGAGGGTCGTAACCGCTTTCCACTTCTATTGTCACAGAGCCAGAACCTTCAGAAGAGCGACTAAATATTTGCTTTATGCCCTCTAAATCTTGTACGGCTTCTTCTATTCGTATAGTTACACCTTGCTCTACATCCTCTGGTGTTGAACCACGCAAACTTACATTTACGCTTATCATGTCAGTTTCGAATGAAGGAAATACCTCAAGCGGTATTTTGCTTGATAAGCTAAAAAGTCCCGACAGTAACAGCGTTACTAGCAATAAGTTAGCAGCAACATGGTTTTTGGCAAACCAAGCGATCATGGCTTATCTCCTTGTTTTGCTGCGCGGCGTTTTTTTAGCTCTTCAACACTAATACCCTGCTCTTTTGCTTTTTGCTCAAGCTGCTCTGGCGTCGGGCGCTTTCCTTTACCTTGCCCATTAGCTCCTCGGCTTTTAGGTTGCTCTGTGCTTTGTTCGCCTAAAATACTTACCTGAGTACCAGAACTCACTTGCCCTAGTGGAGTAATAACCAGTTTATCATTTGGATTTAATCCCGTTTTTATCATCGCTTGTGTCGCATTTTGCCAAGCAAGTGTAATGTCTTTACGTTTAAGTACACCCTCTTCAACAACATAAACATACGTCCCTTGATAAATAGTACTGTTAGGGATTATAAGTGCGTTAGGAACTGTTTTACCGGTAATTTGCGCCTTTATGTATTGCCCTATTTTTATTGGGTACTGGTTATTAGCCGTTGCTTTATATGGGTCGTTAATTTTAGCAACTACGTAAAGCTGTTGTGCACCTTCATCTATAGCACCTTCGGTACGCGCTAGCTGCCCTTGCCACGTTTGCTCACCCACTAAGTCAGAGGTAAATTTAACAATTGAACCTGCTTGATTTTTGGCGCCATCACGATATTGCTCTGGTAAATTTACGAACGGAAGATCTTTATTTTTAATCGGTAAACGAATCTCTACGCTATCGATTGCGTAAATAGTGGCAAGCTGGGTATTGTTAGTAACAACTTGCCCCAAATCAACACTACGGCTAAGTATACGACCCGCATATGGCGCGGTTACTTTAGTGCGCTCTAAATCAAGCATGGCTTTTTCAAGTACTGCTTGAGCAGATAAAACTTCTGCTTCGGCTGCTGCAAGTTGTGGTTCACGCAGTACTAGGCTGCTTGCCTGATTTGAGCCGCCAAGGCGTTTCCAATCAGTAATAGCTTGTTGCCCACGTGCCTTTTCTTCTAATAAGCCTTGCTCTGCCGTTAATAAATTGGCTTGAGCAGATTTAACTTCAGCTTGATGATCTCTGTCGTCTAGCTTTAAAAGTACATCGCCCTTTTCAAAAAAGCCGCCTTCTCTAAAGTCATCACTTACTTCAATTATTTGCCCAGATGCCTGAGCAACTAATAAACTTTGTGTACGTGGTTTTACCGTACCGTAGCTATCAATCATCACTTGGTAATTTTGTGGTTTAAGCTCAAGCGCAGCCACACTTATTGATGCTTTAGGAGGTGAGCCAAAGCGTTTAGCCTCTGGCGGATTACCTTTAATAAACATAACAATTAAAATAGTGGCAATAATAACCACCGCTGGAATAATAATTTTTGCTGTTTTAGTTTTCATCATTATTGCTCTTTAGTTCACTTGAGGGCTTTGCAAAATCACCACCAAGGGCAACGTGTAAGTTAATTCTGTTAGCTATTAATTGGTTTTTAATGTCGATTAAGGAGCTTTGCGCATCGAAAGACCTGTCTTGTGCGTCAAGCACCGTAGTGTAAGTTACCAAACCGCTTTGATATTGCTCAAACGACAATTGCTCTGCAGCAAGTGCATTTTCTTGCGCCTCAAGGGTGCTGCTATATTGCGCTTTGAGGGACTGCTGCTGCGAAATCGCATTTTCTACATCACCAAATGCATCGTAAAGCGTTTGCAAATAAAGTTGCTCTTGCTTTTGAGTATTAAGGCGCGCTATTTCTTCATTCGCTTTTAAACGTCCGCCCTCAAAAAGCGGTGCTGAAATACTACCTAATAACGACCATGCAAGGCTTGATGGAGAAAACAAGTCGCTTACTCTGTCGGTGCTATCACTTAGTGAAGCTGTTAAATCTAAACTTGGAAAGCGTTGTTTGTGCGCATACGCCAATGAAGCGTCGGTGGCTAAAAGATCATACCAACTTGCTCGCAGCGTAGGTTTACGTGTTATAAGTTCAGAAGGTAAGCCTAGTGGAATATCGGTATTAATAACGGGTAAGTCGCTTCTAGCAGTAATGGCACCTTTTGGGTATTCACCCAGTAAACGCTCAAGTACACGTGCTGAAGCCGATAGGTTTGCCGTTTGAGTGGCAATGCGAGCGCGTTCAGTATTGAGCTCATTACGGGCTAAATATACATCGAGTGCTTCGTTTATACCTTGGCGATAGCCAGACTCGATAATATCAAGGCTCTGCTGTGCATTGGCTTCGCGACGTTTAAATAAATCGAGTAATTGTTGCGATGTAACAACATCAAACCAGCCAGTTACTACATCAGCAACGAGTTGCTGTTTAGCTTGCTCAAACCGGGCCTGTTGCGCTAAATAGTTAAGATTAGCTTCGCGCTTTGAATCAGAAAGCTTACCCCATAAATCAACCTCGTAAGTTAAGTTTAAACTAACTGAACTTGCGTTGTCGTAGCTCACTGGGCGGTTGTCTTTACTACGGCTAGTACGCGTTGATAAATCGAGGCTAGGCCAAAGCGCAGCACCCGATACTATAAGCTGTTGTTTTTGAATTTCTACATCGTAACTAGTTTGTAAAAGCTGTTGGTTGTTTTTAAGTGCTTGTTGTACAAATTTGTTAAGCGTAGGGTTTTGTAGTTGTGTAAGCCATTGCTCTTGTACTTTTAATACCGAGCTTGATGCTTCTTGCTGCCATTGCTGTGGCATATTATTAGGCGCTTGCATGCGCTGAGACGAGTTAAAATCACTCGCACAGCCGCTAAGCAGCATCACACTAATTGCCAATAGGGTTGGCTTGCATTGCCAAATCATAATTAAACCTAAATTACTGCTATTTATGAACGTAATTCAAGCACTTTGGCAACTTTTGCTCAACCTACTTTACATAACATTACATAGCTAGCGATGAACTAACATAATAGCCAGTTATACGGTAAAAATGAGCAAATGATCAGCAATTTTTAATAATAAAAAATTAACTTTTTGTAGTGTGTCTAAGAGATTATACCAATTCGCTTAATTAAGTGATCTATTTTGAGGTAAGAAAATCGTGTCGATAACAAAGCAAAAATTTCGTTATTTTTGTCTTATATCAGAAATTTTTAACGCAGTTAACGGCAGATTTAATCCCTCAAATTGATTAAGTATTATTGCGGATTGGTATTAGACATATAGAAACAGAAAAGCCCCGCTATAAGCGAGGCTTTTGAATAAATGCTGCCGACTAACTAAGTCGAACGGATAACTTATACAGACTACTGATTACAAGTCAGTTGCTTTGCTCTTAACTATGGGTATTTTTAATTCTCAAGTTGAAAACAAAAAAGCCTCGCTATAAGCGAGGCTTTTGAATAAATGGTGCCGACTAACCGAGTCGAACGGTTGACCTACTGATTACAAGTCAGTTGCTCTACCAGCTGAGCTAAGTCGGCACACAAAACTGTGTGCTAAGGCACGTTCAATTTTAAAGATTGAGAACTTTTATAAAGCACTTAAAATAAAAAAACCTTGCATAAGCAAGGCTTTTCAATAAATGGTGCCTCGACGCGGAATCGAACCACGGACACGAGGATTTTCAATCCTCTGCTCTACCGACTGAGCTATCGAGGCACATAAACTGTGCTAATTAATTGTGATACTTTACAATTAACTTTAAATAAATGGTGCCGACTAACCGAGTCGAACGGTTGACCTACTGATTACAAGTCAGTTGCTCTACCAGCTGAGCTAAGTCGGCACACAAAACTGTGTGCTAAGGCACGTTCAATTTTAAAGATTGAGAACTTAAAGTAAATGGTGCCTCGACGCGGAATCGAACCACGGACACGAGGATTTTCAATCCTCTGCTCTACCGACTGAGCTATCGAGGCACATAAACTGTGCTAGTTAATTGTGATACTTTACAATTAACTTTAAATAAATGGTGCCGACTAACCGAGTCGAACGGTTGACCTACTGATTACAAGTCAGTTGCTCTACCAGCTGAGCTAAGTCGGCACACAAAACTGTGTGCTAAGGCACGCGTAATAATGTTTAAACTGTTGATTAAACACCACTACTTTAATAAATGGTGCCTCGACCCGGAATCGAACCAGGGACACGAGGATTTTCAATCCTCTGCTCTACCAACTGAGCTATCGAGGCACTTAAACAGTGCTAATTAAAAATCTTAAAGGATTTTTAATACAATTCCCACTCATCTCTAGCGACTGAGCTATCTGGGCGTGCGGCGTATTAAACGAGTTTTGCCCTTACAAGTCAACTTTTTTTTTATTCTTTATAACTGCTTGAACAGTTTTCAGACAACTCAGTACGTTTTTTATTAATAACGTTCATTTTTACCACAAATCGGGCTATAACTATAAATAAATATAACTAAATCAGACTAAAACCGTAGTGAATTATTTTTTGTAAATGTTACGATTAGCTTAGATACGTACGATAGGGACTTATCGTAGTAAAAACACATCAATTGGAAACAATCAATGCAGAGTAAATTCTCATCGCCAGTTAAAGGCTTACTGCCACTTTTTTTAATCATTAATATTGCTGTAACAGCGCTCGCCATTGTTGCCCACTCATTTTATACACAAACTGAAGTTAAGACAGCCCAACCAGCATCCTCTATTAATATTGTAACGCTTGCCGATAGATTAGACTTACCTATGGTTGATGCATTAACTATGTATGGTCAAGGTAAAGTAAAACAGTTACTTGATTTAACCTCCTTATTAGACGGTGACTTTGAATATACTCTATATCGCTTCAATGCTACATCAGATACTCAGTTGGTATATAGCAGCAGTAAACCAGCCATCGCTTCTGTTAAAACTGAAAAGCACTTAAAAGAAGAAGGTATCCTGCATCACCTACTATTGTTAAACGATCAGCCCATTGGCGAGCTTATTATTAAGCAAAACATACCAGCCACGCCTTTAAGCGCTCAAGACTCTCAAGTTATCGCTTACATCATCGCGATAGCGAGTGTTGCTGCATTATTTATACTTACTTTAATGTTTAATATGTACATTAATACGCGCTTACGTAAAAGTACTGACACTCTTACTCAAGAGTTACAGGCAATCACTGAAGATGCTAATTACAATAGTAATGTTGATGAGCAACTTGATATTGGTTTAGGTGTAGTAGCAAAAAACATCAACTTATTGCTACAAAAAGTACAAACTGCAATGAGCGAGAATGACTCTGCACAAAAAGAGCTTTATAAATTACAAAATGGCCTAGAAGCCGAAGTGCAAAATCGTACCTTAGCGCTTGAGCAAGCCACATTAAAAGCAGAGCGAGCAAGCGAAACTAAAACAACATTCTTAGCAACGATGAGTCACGAAATAAGAACACCGATGAATGGTGTTATAGGTACTATTGATTTACTGCGCCAGACCGAACTTGATGGCGCTCAGCATCGTTTAAGTACGATTATTCGTGAATCAGCATTTTCGTTATTGAGCATTTTGGATGATATTTTAGATTTTTCTAAAATTGAGGCTGGAAAGCTAAATATTGACCCGATCCCATTTTCGGTAACCGATACTATTGAAGAAGTTGCTCGTGTGCTCTCATCTGTTGCTAAAAAACGTGAGCTTGATTTAGAGCTAGCAATAGCACCAGATATTCCTATAAATCTTACCGGTGATAGCGTACGTGTACGTCAGGTTCTTTATAACCTATGTAGCAACGCAATTAAATTTACGAGCACTGATGAAAAAACCCAAGGGCATGTAAAAATATCAGTAGAGGTGGTACATAATACGACTGATCACTTTACCTTACGCTTTTGCGTAACTGATAACGGTAAAGGCATGTCGCAGGCACAACTACGCGAAATATTTAATCCGTTTATTCAAGCCGAAAATTCGATTACCCGAGAATATGGAGGGACAGGTTTAGGTCTTTCTATTTGTAAAAGCTTAACTGAGCTTATGCTAGGGACTATTCATGTAACTAGCCATACAGGAATTGGCAGTGAGTTTACTGTTGAACTGCCGTTTAGCACATCGGGTAGAATTAAGTACGCACACAAAGGTGCATTAAATGGTAAGCAAATTGTTGTAGTTAGTAATCACCTAGAACGTGAAAAAACAATGTACCGTTATTTATCGTTTATGGGCGCTAAAATAGTTTATGCACACACAGAAGAAGAAATTGAAGAGCATCAACATTCGCAAGATATTATTTGGGTGGCTGATGGCATAGACAATATGGATAAAACAAACGCGCTGCTAAGACGCTTATTTTATTCATTAGAGGATTATAACCAACAAGTTGTTGTACTAAGTAAGCTTGATGAAGCGGCTATAAATCATAATAATATTTTTTATATTAATGCCTCTCCTTTATGTAAGTCTAACTTTATGCTGTCTATTTTAGTCGCTGCAGGTTTGCATACACCTAAACAAATTAAAAAAACCAAAACACTTAATAACTATTTAAATGTTGAGCAAGCTCGTAAATCAAACAAATTGGTTTTACTTGTTGAAGATAACCTTCTAAACCAACAAGTGCTGACCGATCAATTACACATACTAGGTTTTGGCGTTGAGATAGCAAACAACGGTGAAGAAGGCTTAGATATGTGGAGAAAAGGTGATTACTCACTTATTTTAACCGACTTACACATGCCTAAAATGTCGGGTTACGATATGGTCGAAAAAATCCGTAACGAAGCAGAGCTATTAGAATCAATTGATGCACAGCCTTACATTATTGCTGTAACAGCAAACGCACTTAAAGGCGAAAAAGAGCGTTGCTTAGCCGTAGGTATAAACGACTTCATTACCAAACCTATAGAGCTAAACGCGTTAGAGGACACTTTAAAACGCTGGAGCGATAAGCAAAGCCAAAACCCAAATGTAGTTATCCATCAAACCATGGCGCTACCTATTGATATGGAAGCAGTTGCTAAATATGTAAATGGTGACGAAGCTAAACAGTTACGCTTTTTCAAAATGTATTTAGAACAAAGCCAAGGGCTAATTAAGGGGATTAATTCAGGCGTTATGGTTAACGATTTAGATGAGATTATTGAAGGGTGTCATCAATTAAAATCGATCTCTAAAACAATTGGTGCCCTAACGGTGGCTGAACTTTCAAGTGCATTTGAAGATAAATGTAAAAAAGGTGAACTCACTACCGATGAATTAATAGACTTAAGAGATAAGTTAGAAATTGAATACTCTAAGGCAGCTCAATTTTTAAAAGAACAAATTAAAATCTCTGAGCAAGAAGATGAGTTAAGTGATTAAATAATCGCACACAAAAAAAGGGCTATTTAGCCCTTTTTTTATGTTCAAAATATTATTTTTCAGGCGGTCGATAACCTTCAATTTCCACATCTTTGTTTTCAAACAAAAAGCCAACCATTTGCTCTTCTAAAAATGTGCGGTGCTCTGGATCCATCATATTTAAATGCTTTTCGTTAATAAGCATTGTTTGCTTATGCTGCCACTGACCCCACGCTTCTTTAGAGATGTTATTAAAAATCTTTTCACCAACTTCACCAGGGTATAACTGAAAGCCAAGCCCTTCGGCTTCTTTTTGTAACTTTTGACAAAATACTGTACGTGCCATGATTGATTCTCTCTAACGCTAAATATGGGGCTATTCTATACTATTGCTGTAATTTGTTTAACCAACTTTTTAGTTGGCGCTGCTAGGCCAACCTCTATTGATTGATCAAGCGGATACCACACTAATTGTTTGTCATTTACTACATCAGGAATGTTCTTAACATTGAGCACATGCGGATTAATCTTCAGCTCAAAATGTGAAAACACATGAATAAACGCTTCAAGCTCTACTAAGTTGGCTTCTAATCCTTGCTGAGCTAAAAACATTTGAAGCTCCTCGTACTCATTAAATTCAAAAAAGCCAAATAGTCCTCCCCAAATACCGCTGTTAGGGCGTTTTTCCATAAGCACTTTATCGCCACACTGAACAATTAACTGATGACAACTCTTCTTCGGCACTGCTTTTTTAGGTTTAGAATGTGGAAACTCTTTTACTTTACCTGCATTAAAAGCACCACAACCTGAATTTAATGGGCAAGCCTCGCAATCAAACCGGCTGCGTGAGCAAACACTCGCACCTAAATCCATCATAGCTTGATTAAATTCGGTGACATTATTTTTAGGTGTTAATTGCTCTGATAAATGCCAAAGCTGGTTTTCGACTTTTTTAACACCGTACCAACCTTCTATCATAAAGTAGCGCGCTAAGACTCGCTTAACATTCCCATCTAAAATTGGATGATGCTGTCCAAGCGACAATGATAAAACAGCCCCGGCAGTAGAGCGCCCTATTCCCGGTAAATCCATTACTTCATCAAGCGTTTGCGGAAATTCGCCTTGGTACTTGTCACGTACTATTTTAGCTGTTTTATGTAAGTTACGCGCACGAGCGTAATACCCTAAGCCGGTCCAGTGATGCAGTACTAAATCTTCATCAGCATCGGCTAAAGCAATAATATCTGGAAAGCTTTGCATAAATTTTTCAAAATATGGGATAACAGTAATAACTTGAGTTTGCTGGAGCATCACCTCAGACACCCACACTTTATAAGGTGTTTTACCCAACTGCCATGGAAGTGTTTTACGCCCATGAAGGTGATACCAATCAACGACTTGATTAGAAAACGAATTAGACTGTTCTTTATTTAAATCCAACATATTGTACTTTTACTGATGCTCAATGGCGGCTCAGTCTATTGTAGTTAATAAAAAGATCAAGCTATAGGGCGTGTAAAACCAGCTAATACTTGTGATTGCGGGCTCGGTCAGGGATAATATGCAACCATTTTTAAACACATTGTTTTTGTCAGGCCAATAATATGAGTGAATCAAGCAACACTAACCTTGAGCAAGCTAAGCAAGAAGGTAAATACATCCGCACCATTCGCAGTTTTGTAAAACGCGAAGGTCGATTAACCAAAGGCCAAGCCGCTGCAATCGAAAAATGCTGGCCAACAATGGGTCTAGAGCATAAAAACGGTATGCTTGATTTAAGCGAAGTTTTTGGCAACAACAACGATGTAGTAGTAGAAATTGGTTTTGGTATGGGTAAATCGCTTGTCGAAATGGCAACAAATGCCCCTCACCTAAACTTTATTGGTATTGAAGTACACCGCCCAGGCGTTGGTGCTTGTTTAATGGATGCCGATGAAGCAGGCATTACTAACTTACGTATTTTTGAACACGATGCAGTTGAAGTACTTGCAGACTGTATACCTAATGAAAGCTTAACAACACTACAGTTGTTTTTCCCTGATCCTTGGCATAAAAAGCGTCATCATAAACGCCGTATCGTGCAAACTGAGTTTGTTGAAAAACTAAGAGCCCAACTGAAAATGGGTGGCGTTTTTCATATGGCAACAGATTGGGAAAACTATGCAGAGCATATGCTCGAAGTAATGAATGTAGCTCCTGGTTTTAAAAACCAATCAGAAACAAACGATTATGTTCCACGTCCAGATTTGCGCCCGCTTACTAAGTTTGAGCAACGCGGACATCGCCTAGGTCATGGCGTGTGGGATTTAATGTTTGAACGTACTGAGTAATTAGTAACTTTAAGCACTCACTTTTATTTTTAATAAAACTAAACATACTGTAAGGCAAAGCCATTTATGAGCGTACTAACCAACCCAAGTTTACTGTTACTTCGTAATAGCGAGGCACTAACGGGCAAATCTATCTTGGTGGTCAACTTTGTTCAAGATGGCTTTTTAACAGAGCTTAAAAAACTTAACCCGCAAAGCAAGGTAACTGCATTTAGCTACAACCATGCTAACGGTGAGTTTGCTAAAAACACCAAAGACGTTGAGATTTGTGTAAATCACACAATACCTGGTAACGGCTACAATTTAGTTATTCTTTACTATCCTAAATCAAAACCTGAGTTATTAATGGCGCTTGATAATATTCGATCTGCTATTACTGATGATGCCGAACTATTGGTGGTAGGTGAAAACAAAAGTGGTGTTAAATCAATTGAAAAGCAATTAGCTGGTAAAGCTGAGTTTAGTAACAAAATTGATTCAGCTAAGCACTGCGTTCTTTACTCATTTGCTGAGATTACCCAGCACCCTGATTTTGATATTACGACCTACCATAAAAAGTTTGTTGTTAATGTTGCCGACACCGAGTTTACAGCTATTAGTGTCCCAGGGGTGTTTAATCACGGTAGTTTAGATATGGGAACGAAAGTTCTACTCGAAAACGCACCGACAATTAAGCAAGGTAGGGTTCTCGACTTTGGTTGTGGCGCAGGTTTAATAGCAACCTTTTTAGGGCTGCATAATCCAGCACTCGAGTTTGTGTGTAGTGATGTAAGTGCACTGGCAACTTACGCAACACAGCAGACTCTAAAGCTTAACAGCATCAAAGGCGAAGCGATATTAAGTGACGGCCTTAAAAGCATTACCGGTAAGTTTGATTTAATTATTAGCAATCCACCTTTTCATACAGGTATTGCAACCGACTACACAGTAGCAGAAACATTTTTAGCAAATGCAAAACAGCATTTAACTAAAATAGGAAAGCTGAATATTGTTGCTAATAGCTTTTTAAAATACCCGCCTATTTTAGAAACGCAATTTGAAAGCTACCAAACGGTATTTAAAAATAACAAGTTTGCCGTATATAGCAGCTAGTATTATTTTTAAAAATGCTTGAGTGCAAACGCGCTCAAGCTAACCTTCGCATAAATATAAGAATTAATTTAGCTTTTTTCCTTCATTTTCTCCCGTCTTTGCTAAACTAAAACTCTAAATAATCAAAATTAATTCAGGCGATAACGAAATAATGCCTAAAAAAGTTCATCAAAGTAGCATTCGCAAAGCACTCATAAATTTAATTATGCTTATTACAGCTATTTGCTTGTCGCTATCTATTTCGATATCTACTTATTTAAGCGTAAAAGAGCAAAAGCAATTAATCATTAATAAACTCGTCATCCTTTCTGAAATTGTAGCTTTTGATGCTGGTAAATCAGTAGTTGAAGATGATAGAAAAACAGAAGAAAAACGCCTCAAGTCATTTGAAAATATCCCCCTTGTAAAAAACATACATATTTATTCAATAGAAAAAGCATCTCAAAAACCTGTTTTTTTTATTAGCTTTAATGCAAAAAAAACGCCTCCAGTGCCGTTAAGAATAGACAGTGTTGATGAGCTAAAAACGCCACGAATTACGAGCGATCATATTGAACTAACCCGCCCTATTTACGATAACGAAAAGTTGGTAGGTTATGTATATATGCGAGGGAGCCTCGAAAGTTTAGAGACTTATATTGAGAGAAAAATATTAATAGACGTGCTATTAACTCTATTAATTTTAATCGTTGTTTACTTTATTGCTATAAAAGTTCAACGACGTATAGCCAAGCCAATAGAGCAGTTAAGCATGCTATTGCAGGATGTATCTAAAAATCATAACTATGATGCACGCGCGCCAATAACCGATGTAAAAGAAATAACCGCTCTTTCAAATAGTTTAAATATCATGCTTACACGCACCAAAAAGCAACTTGAGCGCCACGAAAAAGATAAACAAGAAATAAAACAACTAAACCAAAGCCTTGAAGAAAAAGTAAACCAGCGAACAATCGCTCTCAGAGAAGCAAATCAAGAGCTTTTATCAACCCTTGAGCGAATGCATCAGTACCAAACGCAAATTGTTGAAAACGAAAAAATGGCATCGCTTGGGCAAATGGTTGCTGGGGTTGCCCATGAAGTGAATACACCAATAGGGCTAGGTATTACAGGCTCTACATTACTTCGAGATAAACTGGCAGATATACAGCAAAGCTTTGACGATAAAAAACTTACCTCAAGCCATCTAAAACGCTTTATAGATGAAGGTATTGAAAACTTAGACTTAATTTATCGTAATCTAAATCGTGCCGCAGACCTGATATCTAACTTTAAAAAAGTGGCCGTTATTCAAGACGACGGTGTTAATACCTATATTAATGTACATAAATTAATAAGTGATGTTTTAACATCGATTCAATCTGAACTACTGCCTAAAAAGCCTGTCGTTATTATTAACTGTCCGACCGACTTGGCTATTCATAGTAAGTCTGAACCTCTGCAACAAGTGTTTCAGCAGTTGCTTATGAACTCTGTGATTCATGGATTTATAGGTAAAGAAAATAATGAAATTCGCTTTGACGTAGAACTAGTAGGGAAAAAATTAACAATAGTTTATTCTGACAATGGTCAAGGCGTTGATAAAAACATTAAAAATAGAATTTTTGACCCGTTTGTAACTTCAAAGCGTGGACAAGGCGCAAGCGGCTTAGGCATGCACTTGGTCTACAACCTAGTAACACAAGCACTTGGCGGAAGAGTTATGTTTGATCTTGAAGAAAAACACGGTGCTCGCTTTATAATTACTATTCCTTAAATAAAGATCACTAAAAAGTGCATATATTTAAAATTTATCCTTGAATTAGCATTTAATGACCTCATTAATGAGGCATGTGATAAGCGCGTAACATTATTTAATTGCATTAAATAAATATTACCAAGCGATTTATGAACTTTTTTATCTTTGCTGTATCACATACATTGATGAAAGGTTAGAAAGTGATATAGTTTTGCTTTGAATTAGTCTGATTATTTTAAGTACCTTGTTTGATTGAATGATGTATCAATTATTAAAGGAAAATGGCTTCGACTTTATGATTCAAATAGCTACATCCACGTATATATCAATTAAACAGTAGTTTTTGCACTGCCCTTTTTAGTAGACTTTGGACACCCTACTGTTTTATTTTTATCCAATTTGTTTTTTCCTTGTTAACAAATGGGTATAATCCTATAATCTCTAGTAATCGGTTATAAATTCGTCACCGGTTTTTTTTATAAATAAAATATTCCAAAAGGTTAATTAATAATGCAAACGCCAGTCATTCTAATCGTAGAAGATGAAGACGTAACTCGACTGAACCTAGTTAGTTTATTTGAAGCTGAAGGGTACAAAGTTATTGAAGCCATTGATGGCGATGATATGCATGACAAGCTTACAAATAACGATGACGTTAATCTTGTAGTTATGGATATCAACCTTCCTGGTAAAAACGGTCTTATTTTAGCCCGTGAATTACGCCAAAAGCGTAAAGTAGGTCTTATATTTCTAACGGGTCGTGATAACGATGTTGACCGTATTTTAGGTCTTGAAATTGGCGCAGATGACTACGTTACTAAGCCATTCAACCCGCGTGAATTAACTATTAGAGCTCGCAACCTTATTACTCGTACTGCTTTAGGCGGTGAAGAGTCAGCACTAGAAACAAATGGTGTTATTACGTTTAACGGTTGGGAACTTGATGAGAATAGCCGTTGTCTTACTTCTCCAAATGGCGACGCTAAACGTTTACCAAAAGGTGAGTACAGAGCACTTCGTTTAATGCTTGATTCTCCAGGTCGTATTTTTAGTCGTGAGCAATTAATCAAGCACATGACAGGCCGTGAGCTTCGTGCAAATGACCGTACTGTTGATGTTACTATTCGTCGCATTCGTAAGCATTTTGAAAGTGATAACTCAACGTCAGAGTTAATCAGCACCATCCATGGTGAAGGTTACCGTTTCATTGGTAAAATTGACGCTTAATTAGAGCTAATTAGTTTTACTCTAATTGCTGTAAAAATAAATGAAGGGCTTTTTGTCCTTCATTTATTTTATCTGCTAAAACATCTAACCACTGCTTTAACACTTCATCAGATTCATCAATCGCACCATGCTCCATTATTTTGGCATGAAGCTGCACATCATTTAAACCTACCGATCCAGCCGCACCTTTAAGTTTATGCGCTACTGATTCATACTCTTCTCTATCGCCGGCATTTAATGAAGTAAGTAATTCTTGCTGATATTGTGGACTTAGCTTTTCAAATAACTGACTACTGCGTCTAAATACAACCAAGCCCATCGAATTTACAAAGTCTTCTATTGTTTCAATATCTAATAAGTGTGCATCAATGCCCTTTAGCGCTTCTTCACTTACTTTTAGCTGTGGCTCTGTGCATTCACTTTGTTTAATGCCAAATAAGTCAGCCAGCATTTTATCAAGCTTAACTGTGTTAATTGGCTTAGCCAACGCACCTTGTATTGATATACCTTCAAGCTCTTTTTCAGCACTGCGTACATTGGCAGTTAAAGCAACAATAGGTAATTTATCAAAGTGGCTATCTGAACGTATTTGCTTAGCAACCACGTCACCGTTTATATCTGGCAATTGCATATCAAGTAGTACTAAATCTAAGTCATCTTCGGTTTCGACGAATGAGAGTGCATCTTCACCGGTTTCAGCCCATAACACTTCATGGCCTCGTTGCTCTAATAGATTTGTAGCAATTTCGGCGTTAAGAGGCACATCTTCTACTAGTAGAATATACAAACCACGGCCAACATAACTTTGCTCTGTTGGTGCAACACATAAACTAAGCGGTATTTGCACTGTAAAACAACTTCCTTCGCCTTCAGTACTATTTACCGTAATTATCCCTTTCATTGCACTTACAAGTGCCTTAGTTACAGCTAAACCAATACCTGAGCCTATCGCGTTAGTCCCTTTTAAATCCGGCGCTTTGTAATACATATCAAATATATGGGCAAGCTGCTCTGGTGGAATACCTTGACCTGTATCTAGTACCTTAATAACTAACCATGGGCCTTCTACGCGATTTTCTCTGCTGCATTCGAGTGTTACTTTGCCTTGCTGAGTAAACTTAACGGCGTTGTTAATTAAGTTCCAAACAACTTGGCGTAATCGAGTCGGATCGAGCTGCGCGTAAACATCAAGTATGCCATTGCGCTTAATATCAAACTCAAGCTCTTTTTGCTCTGCTATTAAGCCTGCAAAATTAACTACATCGTTTATAAAGTCTGACACATTAATAGAATTAGTTGCTATATCGAGCTGATCTCTATCTATTTTATCTAAATCTATAATATCGTTAAAAATATTACCGAGTGTTTCAGCACTCGAAAAAATAGTATTACCCCAACTACGCTGCTGCTTATTAAGCTCTGTATCTAATAACATACGCGTTAAACCAACAATGCCATTTAAAGGAGTACGTAGTTCATGGCTCAGCGTAGCAATAAACTTACCTTTGTCTTTATAGGCAGTTTCGAGCGCTTGTGCTGCTTCTTTACGGCTAGTGATATCACGACCAAAACCCAGTAAACCAATGTAGTCACCGTCATCATTTATAAAAGGTAATTTACGCAGCTCAAACCAACGTGTTTCACCATTTACTTCATAACCCACATCGATAGTCAGCGCTTTATGGCTTTGCTCTACTTCTTTATCGGTTGCTAAAACCTCAGATAAAAAATGACTCGGGAATATCTGCTCAACCGTTTTTCCTATTAGCTCACTACTTGATTTTCCCATTACCTCTTCAAACATTTTATTACAGCCGGCAAATACACCGTTGTTATCGCGGTAATAAAATAAATCGGGAGATGAATCAACGATTGAGCGTTGCAACATACTTTGTTGGGCAAGTTCTTGTTGTGTTTTTTTACGCTCAGCAATTTCTCGGCGCAGCTCTTCAATAGCGCGATGCTTGGCATGAAATGCCATTTTACGCTCATCAATTTCAATATTTAAACGGCTAATGTTGTCTTTTAGGGTTTGGTTTAAGAGTTTTTCCTGTTTGGTTGCGCTATCTAAATAAGCATACGAGGCATCTAATTGACGAATTGAATTAAGTAATACACTTATAATTAAAGGAGAAACCACAGCAGTAAAAAATACCACAGCCAAAATATCAACAAGGTGTAATTCGCCTATCGCAACATAATAAAACATGCTCGATAAAATAAGAGATACAGTTAAAAATAAAGTGTAACAAATAGCTGCGGTTTTAAATTCACCAAATCGCGTTATTGAGCTGGAAAGTACCCGAGCCCAAGGGCTCAAAGAATAATCGGTCATACGTAATTTTATCTCTTAGCTGTGTGCTTAAATATAAAGAAGGCAATGCGCATGTATAAACATACCATTTTCCCAGATTTTAGCATTTTTCTCCTACCACTACCCATGTTGTGCGATAAAAACAGAATTTTTCATGTTTGATTTTGCTCATCTCTTAAACTCATCATTTCAGCAATAAATTATTTAGTGTAAAATGCCCCGCTTTATTATCTCCAAAATACGAGTAGCGCACATGCAAACCAATATGCCAGATATAGCAGACACTGCACCCGCTTTACAAACAGGTAAATTAGACTGGGTTGGCATGGGCGAAATCGAACTGCCATTTATTTTTGAGTCACGAGACTTATCTCCAGTTACAGTAAATGCCAAAGCTCGTGCATTTGTAAATTTGCATAAAGAAGATGCCAAAGGCATTCATATGTCACGTCTATTTTTAGCACTTGACCTGCTTTCAACTGAGCAGCAAGTCAATCCGCAAACAATAGCGCAAGCACTCGATACTTTTATAACTAGCCACGAAGGGCTGAGTGATAAAGCACAAATTGAATTTAAATTTGAATTACCGCTACGCCGTAAATCACTATTAAGTGGTAAAGCGGGCTGGAAAAGCTACCCAGTTGTACTTACCAGTACAATTGAAAATAACATTATTAGCTACGAGCTAACCGTAGATGTTACCTATTCTTCAACATGCCCTTGCTCTGCAGCACTTGCACGCCAGCTTATACAAAACGCGTTTAACGAAAAGTTTAACCAAGAAACTTTAAGCCAAAAAGATGTGCACGAATGGCTAGGCACTACACAAGGCATAGTTGCTACACCTCACTCGCAGCGCTCTATTGCCAACGTAAAAGTAAAGCTTGATAGCAATATTCAAGAATTTGACGTAGTGACTCTAATAAACACCCTCGAAGCTGAACTTAAAACGCCTGTACAAGCGGCAGTAAAACGCGAAGACGAGCAAGAATTTGCCCGTTTAAATGGTCAAAATCTTATGTTTTGTGAAGATGCAGCGCGTAAAATTAAAGCCTTGCTAGATGCTGACAATTACAGCGATTACTGGCTGCAAATAAACCATTATGAATCACTCCATGCACACGATGCTGTAGCTATTGCGGTTAAAGGTATTGAAGGTGGATACAAAGCTTAATAGCTACATAGTTTTAGCTTTTACAAACAGTTGGTAATTATTTTATAACTCATACTTTTTAGGCACGTAAATTGCTTTATTTGAGCAGTGTCAATTTGTTGTTATGGAGTTACCGTATGGAATTCGCTTTATTATTAATTCTAGTATTAGTTGTCGGGGCTTCTGTTGTTGCGTCAAAATTTAATGACGATGGCGGAAACCCGTATCCTTTTACCCGCAAGCAAACTGTTTTTACGCAGGTTGAAGGCGCTTTTTTAAATCTTCTCGAGCGTGCTGTAGGCGATCAATATAAAATTGTTAGTCGCGTTAAGTTAATTGACGTTATTGACTGTAAGCAAGGTCTTTCTATTAAATCTAAACGTGCTGCTTTAGCTAAAGCTAAAAATAAGCAACTCGACTTTGTATTAATCGATAAAGAAAAACTCACTATTGTTGCGGCCGTTGACCTAGTTAACAATGCGAATAAAGATGGTCACAAAGCTCAACGCGACTGGTTTGTAAACGGTGCACTAGAGTCTGCGGGCATTCCACATATTCGTATGAAAGTTAAATCAGGCTACCGTCCTTCTGAAGTACGCGATGCAATTATGTTTAAACTTGGTAAGCCTGCAGCAACACAAACGCAGCGCCCTGTTCGTAATCGCTCACATAAGCCAGCGGTACTTTCACCTTCTCAAGCCAAAGCACAAACAACTGCTTTAGCTGAAATTTAAAAACCAAATTAAATACTCTCCTAAAAAGTATTTAAAGCGAGCTCATAAACAAGCTCGCTTTTTTGTTTTTTATTGCTAACTTCACGTATAATCAAGTGATTCAAACTCAGGAATTAAACATTATGAATGTTGGTATTATTGGCGCAATGGAGCCAGAAGTTAAAATTTTACGTGAAGCGATGCAAAACCCACAAATTTTAACTAAAGCAGGTTTCACTTTTTATACTGGTGAATTGGCTGGTAACACAGTAACACTTGTTCAATCTGGTATTGGTAAAGTAGCATCAACAATTGCAACTACCTTACTGATTGATAACTTCAAACCTGATTGCGTAATTAACACAGGCTCTGCCGGTGGATTCGATCCTTCTCTAAGTGTTGGCGACGTAGTAATTTCGTCAGAAGTACGTCATCACGATGTAGATGTTACTGCTTTTGGCTACGAAATTGGCCAAGTACCACAAATGCCAGCAGGCTTTGCAGCTCACCCTAAATTAGTTGAAGCAGCACAACAAACAATCGAACAAATCAGTGATGTTAAAACACTTGTTGGCTTAATTTGTACTGGTGACACATTTATGTGTGACCCTGTGCGTATCGATAAAGCACGCAGTGATTTTCCTACAATGCTTGCCGTTGAAATGGAAGGCGCTTCAATTGCACAAACGTGTTTTACGCTTAACACACCATTTGTTGTAATTCGCTCAATGTCTGATATAGCAGGTAAAGAGTCACCACAATCATTTGAAGAATACCTAGAAACAGCATCAATCAACTCATCTAAAATGGTTGTCGCACTTTTAGAAAAGCTAACTGCAGTGTCTCTGTAAATGCTTAGCAATATTGTTCAAAACCACTTGGACTTTATTGCCTTCATACTAGCGCTCCTTGCTGAGCGCTTTATTCCCCTTATTAGCTGGTATCATCCTAATACAGCGTTAAATGCTGTTTTTAGTGCTATTGGCAAGCGCATATACAAAAGCAAAGAACCTAAAAGCTATCAATATTTGGCAGCTATACTCGCAAGCACGCTCATTTTAAGTGTCATTCTCATTATTGTAGTGCTACTACTCGAGTTTGCTTTTTACCCTGAATTACTCGCAGGTCTTATTTTATACTTATGCTTAGAAAGTAAGAGTATTGATAAAAAAGCACTTCGCATTGCAAAGCTAACTAAACAAAATCAAAAATCGACAGCACGCGAATTACTAAAACCACTGCTTGCCCGTGAAGTTAATAGGCTTTCATCTCCTGGTATTATTAAAGCATTAATTGAAAGCTTAATACTGCGCACTGCTCGATACTATTTCGTAGTTATATTTATATTTTTAGCCTTTGGCCCTATTGCTGCCCTCGCCTATCGATTGCTTACTTTAATACAACAAGCCTGGCGTAGTGATATATCCCCAAATAGCTACTTTTTAAAACCGCTTAAAACTCTCTTGTTTATTATTGAGTATATTCCAATGCGCTTACTCGCTTTAACTATTGCAGCAAGTAGAGCGAGCAAACAAAGCATGCACTACATAAAGCATTATGGCAGACATTTTTACCAAACAAATACAGGTTGGCTACTAAGCACATGCTCTGCATCACTTGGTGTGCAGCTGGGCGGGCCTGCAGTTTATTTGGGTACTCGCTTTAATAAAATGCGTATAGGTACTGATAGACTACCTACACCCGAGGATATACCTGTAATAATTAATAGATTAAATCAGGCGCGTGTATTTTGGTTGTTAGTAATTGTAAGTATTGAAATATTAAAAGTGATTTAGTGACTATTTAGTGACTACCTCGTAACTATTTACAGACCCCAAAATACGAGCACTAAAAAACCAGCCTAGGCTGGTTTTTTAGTTTTCAAACGGTATTTAAGCTACAGTGATGTTTGCAAACTTACGTTTACCTACTTGGTAAATAGCTGTTGTGCCTTTTGCTATTTCAAGTTTGGTGTCAGTGATTTTATCTTCACCGTTAAGTTTAACTGCACCTTGCTTAATCATACGCATTGCTTCTGACGTACTAACTACTAAATTTGCTTCTTTAAGCAAGTTAGCAATTAAAATAGTATCTTCTGCGATAGTGATTGTCAGCTCTGGGATTTCATCTGGTAACGCTTTTTTCTGAAAACGCTGAATAAAATCATCATGTGCACCTTGTGCATCAGCTTCACTATGAAAACGAGCAATTAACTCTTTAGCTAGTTCTATTTTAATATCGCGCGGGTTAGTACCTTGCTCAACACGTTCTTTTTGAGCTGCAATTTCTTCAATAGAAAGCGCGCTTAATAAATCGTAATAACGCCACATTAGCACATCACTAATTGACATTATTTTACCAAACATATCGTTTGGCGCATCAGTAATACCAATATAGTTACCAAGCGACTTAGACATTTTTTGAACGCCGTCAGTACCTTCAAGTAATGGCATCATTAATACTGTTTGCGGCTTTTGCCCTTCAACTTTTTGTAGCTCACGACCCATGAGCAAGTTAAAGCGCTGATCAGTACCGCCCAGTTCAACATCTGACTCTAGTGCAACCGAATCCCAACCTTGTACCAGTGGATATAAAAACTCATGAATTGCAATTGGTTGACCGCTGCCGTAACGCTTTTTAAAGTCATCACGTTCAAGCATGCGCGCTACTGTTTGGTTAGCAGCAAGTTTTATCATACCTGCAGCGCCTAACTTTTCCATCCAAGTAGAGTTAAATGCAACAGTGGTTTTAGCAGGATCTAGAATTTTGAATACTTGTTCTTTATATGTTTCGGCATTGGCTAGTACGTCTTCGCGAGTAAGTGGTTTACGCGTTACGTTTTTACCTGTTGGGTCGCCAATCATGCCAGTAAAGTCACCAATTAAGAAAATAACCTCATGACCTAAATCCTGAAAGGTTTTCATTTTATTAATTAGTACAGTGTGCCCTAAATGTAAATCAGGGGCTGTAGGATCAAAGCCAGCTTTTATTTTTAGCTTTTTGCCCGACTTTAGTTTTTCAACTAGTTCGTCTTCAATTAATATTTCTTCTGCACCGCGTTTTATCTCTGCTAGAGCGGTTTGTAAATCCACTTTGTGTTACTCCAAAATTCTGCCTACGAAGGGGCGGACTAGTTACTTGTAATCACGGTTTAATATAGGTTTAAACCGAATATATATATGTAGCTAACATAACAAATTTCTACCTAATTAAAATAACTTTTTAAGTTATTAATGCAACTAAACAAAATGAATTGAGTCTTAGTTAGATAGGACGTTAAAAAAGGCTTCTTAACCCTGATTTTAGCGTAGTTTAAGGTTAGTTTAAATCTACAAAGCACTAGTATTCGTACATTATTAAGTATATCCTGCAATATTATGTATTTATTATCTTGACAGCAGAAAAAGGCACGTTATGGTTCACGTGGTTAACACTCTCCCAAAAAAACACAAATTGCTTATTTTAGGTTTAGTTTCTGCTATTGCCGGCTTGGCATTTCTTCCTTCTGAAAAAGCGACTGCTTCTAAAGACAATAATGCAGATGCATTAGAGATAGGCAAGCGCTATGAGTTACAAGTTAAAGTTGATGACAACGAAAAATTAACTGAGTTAAATTCAGAGCAAGCAGCAGAAAAGTTACCAGAATACGACTTTGTCGATCATAAAGTTAAAAATGGCGACAATTTAGCAATTATCTTCAAACGTGCTGGTTTTTCAGCTCAAACGCTCCATAAACTAATTAACACTAACGCAGAAACGCGCAAGCTAACTAAAATTCACCCCGGTGAAATACTTAGCTTTGCGACAGCTGAAGATGGCTCTTTGGCTCAACTGCGCTATGTGATTTCAAAAACCGATACTTTATTTGTTACCTTAAATGAAGAAGGTAACTACGATACAGCTATTGATAGTAAAGAAATTGAAACGCTAACCAAAACCGCTGGCGGCGAAATATCTAACAACTTTTGGACTTCAGCAATAGCGGCAGGTTTAAGCGAACGTCAAATAATGAACTTTGCTGACATATTTGGTTGGGATGTTGATTTTGCAAACGACATTCGTAAAGGCGATGTGTTTGGCTTAATTTATGAGTCTCATTATGTTGATGGCGAGTTTATTGGTACCGGTAAAATTATTGCCGCTGAATTTGTAAACCAAGGTCAGCGCTTTGCAGCGATTCGCCATACCGACGGCAATTTTTATACGCCTGAAGGGCGTAGCATGAAAAAAGCATTTTTACGTGCACCTGTAAGCTTTAAGTATATTAGTTCGAGCTTTAATCCTCGTCGCTTACACCCAGTTACTGGGCAAGTTAGAGCGCACCGTGGTATCGACTTTGCAGCACGCACTGGCACACCGGTGGTTGCATCAGGTAACGGTAAGGTAGTTAAAGCGGGTTACAGCAAGTACAACGGTAACTACGTATTTATTAGCCATGGCACACAATATGTAACTAAGTACTTACACCTAAATAAGAAACTAGTTAAAACGGGCCAAAAAGTTAAACAGGGCCAACAAATTGGTACTGTAGGTTCTACTGGTCGTGTTACTGGCGCGCATTTACACTATGAATTTTTAGTAAATGGCGTTCACCGTAATCCTAAAACAGTAAAACTTCCCAAATCAGAGCCATTACCTCGCTCAGAACTTGCTAAGTTTAAACCTATTGCAGATAACTTTATTGCCCAACTTGAGCGTAATCGCGAGCTACAGTTAGCACTTAAATAAAGTTTATTAATAAACATTAAAAAAGCCTTTGCAGGTTAAACCTGCAAAGGCTTTTTTGTATACGCTAAAAACCATTAGTACATTAGTACATAAATGAGCTGAATCACTAAGGACATCATCACTAATGGCCAAATATATTTGCTGTATTTGGTTGCACCGTTGAGCCCTATTTTACTTTGATATTTTTCAAGCAATGGAATAAGTATCGCTAGCGCGACAAACAAACCAATTAAAATAACGAATATATTCATATTAGTGCCCTACTTATGGTAGCTCATGGCCTTTAGCGCTTACATAAAGTGCATACCAATGCTCACGAGTTAGTTGTACGTTTACAGCATCACAAGAGGCTTTAATACGCTTGGCATTAGTTGTTCCAATAATCGGCTGAATAGATGCGGGATGGCGCAGTAACCATGCAATAACAATAGCCTCAGCAGACGTATCATAAAGTGCAGCCAGCTTATTAACTAAAAGACTCGTGTTTATATCAGCCTGCGATGCGTTTGATAAATCACTGCCGCTGTATAATCCTTGGCATAAACTGCCCCAGCTTTGAATTTGAATTTCAAAATGGCGACAGTACTCAATACTACCGGGCGTAAAATTAAGATCTTTACCGTCACTGTTACCGGCATATACACCTTCATCAACAAACTGATGTTTTTGTAAACTAGCCTCAATTTGATTAGCCACAATCGGCATATCAAGTGCATGCTGTAAAAAATTCATTTGATGTTGCTGCATATTCGATACGGCAAAATTGCGCACTTTACCGCTTTCTTTTAAGCAACTAAATATACGAGCAATTTCGTTAACTTCCATGAGTGGATCAGGACGATGTAGCATAAGTACGTCTAAATAGTCTGTATTTAATCGCTTCAAGGATGCTTCAACTGATTGCTCAATCCACTTTGATGAAAAATCATAGCGCTTTGGCCCTAAGTCATCTTCAAAACGAATCCCACACTTAGATTGAATATACATGTGCTCTCTAAGCTCTGGTCGCTCGCTTAATGCTTTACCAAAAACCTGCTCCGCTTTACCAAAAGTATAAATATCAGCATGGTCAAAAAAGTTAATGCCACCTTCAATAGCGTTATCTATGCATTCATGAGTTTGCTTAACATGTGCATCAGTGATTGCGTCTTTATTCCAACCGCCGCCCAGACCCATGCATCCGAATACAAGCTTACTAACATGAGGTAAGTGCTTTGCTAAAGGTGTGTGAAGCATGATAACTATCCTTAAAATTTTGAAGAGCTGTTACTGTAAACAAAAAGCGCTGAACAAGAAACTATTTAGCGATGAACAAATTAAGAACAAAAAAAAGCGCAGTAAACTGCGCTAAATCATTTATTAACTACCACGTTAATTATTAGCCAACAAGTGCTAATAAAATACCCGCAGCAACTGCACTACCAAGTACACCCGCTACGTTGGGTCCCATAGCATGCATAAGTAAAAAGTTATGTGGGTTACTTTCAAGGCCCACTTTATTAACTACTCGTGCCGCCATTGGCACAGCCGATACACCTGCCGCCCCAATTAATGGGTTTATAGGTGTTTTAGATATACGGTTAAGTCCTTTTGCCATAAATACGCCAGATGCCGTACCAATTGCAAAAGCCAGTGCGCCAAGCACTAAAATACCAATCGTCTCAACAGTTAAAAACTTATCTGCAGCAAGCTTTGAGCCTACAGCTAAACCTAAAAATATAGTTGTAACATTGATGATTTCGTTTTGAGCACTGTTACTTAATCTATCAACAACACCCGACTCTCGCATTAAGTTACCTAAACAAAACATACCTACAAGCGGTATAGCAGCCGGTAAAAACATAGCCGTTAAACTAAGTACCATTAGAGGAAAAATAATCTTTTCCTTTTTAGATACTTTGCGAAGCTCTGGCATCTTAATTTTACGTTCTTCTGGGGTTGTTAACGCACGCATAATTGGCGGTTGAATAATTGGCACAAGAGCCATGTATGAATATGCGGCTACCGCTATTGCACCAAGTAAATCAGGTGCCAGTTTTGACGCTAAAAATATTGCCGTTGGTCCATCTGCACCACCAATAATGGCAATAGCCGATGCGTCCTGTAGAGTAAACTCAAAACCTGGCACATAGTTAAGTAATATTGCGCCAAACAGTGTAGCAAAAATACCAAATTGTGCAGCCGCACCTAATAGCAACATACGTGGGTTTGCAATAAGCGCGCTAAAGTCGGTCAGCGCCCCTACTCCCATAAATATCAATAACGGAAAAATCCCCGTATCAATACCCACGTAATAAACGTAATACAATAGCCCACCTGGGTCTGACAAACCTGCCACAGGTACATTTGTTAAAATTGCACCAAAACCAATTGGTAATAGTAATAATGGTTCAAAACCTTTAGCTATCGCTAAAAACAGTAATAAACACCCTACCGCAATCATAATTAACGATGGGATTGTAAAGTTAGCAATGCCAGTAGCATTCCAGAGGTTTAAAATACCTTCCATCCTCTATTTACTCCTAAGCTAATGCAATCATAGCGTCGCCGGTAGTTACAGCATCGCCTTCACTAACTAACACTTCAGCGATTGTTCCGGTATGCGTAGCGCGTATTTCAGTTTCCATTTTCATGGCTTCCATAATAATCACTACATCGCCTTCGTTAACAACTTGCCCAGCTTTTACCTTAATCTTAAAAATATTACCGGCTAAAGGGGCATTAAGTGTTTCACCTGATGCAACTGAAGCAGACTGAGGAATGTGCTCAGAATCCTTTAAAGTTACTTCTTTGAGTTCACCACCTTGCGCTACAACTACATCGTAAACTTTACCGTCTACTTTTACGCTGTATTGCTCAGCTTTAACGCTACTATTATTTGAGCCTGATTTTGGTGCTACCTTATTGCTCTTATCTTCAACAGTAGGAATAGGCTCAAATGCATCAGGGTTGTTGCGGTTTTTAATAAACTTAAAACCAACTTGTGGAAACAATGCATAAGTTAGTACATCATCAATTTGATCATCAGCAAATGTTAAACCTTGCGCTTCTTTTAATAATTCAGCTTCAAGCGTTGCAAGCTCTGGTGCAATGTTATCTGCAGGGCGACAAGTAATAACCTCAGCTCCATCAAGCACACGCTCTTGTAGCTCTTTATTCATTGGTGCTGGTGTTAAGCCATATTCACCTTTTAATACGCCAGCAGTTTCTTTAGTGATTGTTTTATAACGCTCACCGGTTAGCACGTTAAGTACTGCTTGAGTACCTACAATTTGCGACGTGGGTGTTACTAAAGGTAAAAAACCAAGATCTTCACGTACACGTGGGATCTCAAGTAAAACTTCATTAAGCTTATCTGCCGCGCCTTGCTCTTTAAGTTGGTTTTCCATGTTTGTAAGCATGCCACCAGGTACTTGAGCTAGTAAAATACGACCATCAACCCCTTTTAAGCTACCTTCAAATGCCGCATATTTTTTACGTACATCTCTAAAGTAAGCAGCAATTTCTTCTAGATGGTTTAAATCAAGGTCAGTATCGCGCTCGGTACCTTCAACTATCGATACTATCGTTTCAGTTGCGGTGTGTCCGTAAGTCATACTCATAGATGAAATAGCGGTATCAAGCATATCAATGCCTGCATCAATCGCTTTTTGATAAGTCGCAGTACTTAAGCCAGTTGTAGCGTGGCACTGCATAGCAATAGGAACCGATACGGTTTCTTTAAGTGCTTTAATTAGTTTTTCAGCATCGTACGGCTTTAATAAACCCGCCATGTCTTTAATACAAATTGAGTGACAGCCTAAATCTTCTAATTGCTTAGCAAGAGTTAACCACATATCAAGCGTATGAACAGGGCTTACAGTATATGAAATAGTACCTTGAGCATGTGCGCCTACTTTTATAGCCGCTTTAATCGCTGTTTCTAAGTTACGTACATCGTTCATTGCATCAAATATACGAAATACGTCAACGCCATTTTTATGTGCGCGTTCTACAAATTTTTCAACTACGTCATCAGCGTAATGGCGGTAACCCAATAGGTTTTGACCGCGTAAAAGCATTTGCTGTTTAGTATTAGGCATCGCTTTTTTAAGCGCACGAATACGCTCCCAAGGATCTTCGCCTAAATAACGAATACACGAATCAAATGTAGCACCACCCCACGATTCAATAGACCAGTAACCTGCATCGTCTAACTTGCTAGCAATCGGTAGCATATCGTCTAGGCGCATACGTGTTGCGAGTAATGATTGGTGCGCATCGCGTAATACCAATTCTGTTAATTTTAATTTAGCCATGTGTGTGCCCCTTATTTATTATTTGATTTGTACTGAGCAATGGCAGCACTAATAGCAGCGATGTGCTCATTTGGCACACCTTGAGATTTAAAAGACGGTGATTTAGCTGGTGATGCTTCTGGTTCGCTATAGCGCGTCACCAAATTAGACATAAGCGTTACTGCACCAATTAATATCGACAGAAATACAAACACCCCAACCATACCAGTTAGCATTAAGCTACCAGCCGTTGTGAGTAGAGCACCTATATCCATTTTTCTCCCCCTTGAAACCAATATCGAAAATAAAAAATCGATTTAATTAAATATTTATTCACTGGATAATAACAAAACTAGTCGCTTTGTCTACATCTTGTAAATTGGTAAAACCAATTAAACTATAAACAACATAACAATCAACTTATTTACATGCCATAACCCAGCAATCATGCGCCCTACAATACATTTAGGAAATAACGACTATAGCTAATAGTTATATAGAAGTTGTTAATTAACTATTCAACTTAATAAAAATAAACACCAAACTTTATAATAAGTATAAAAATACGCACCAATTGTTAATTGGTCTTACCAAAAAAATTATTCTTAGCGGATTTTTGCCAGCAATTTGTAACAGTGTGAATAACTTACATAACAAAGCGTAAAAGTTACTAACTAACAAATAACTAAAAATACAACCAAAAAACATAAGCTATTGATATTAATAAAAAATAAACTTTGGCATGTAACTGGCATTAGTTATTGTGAGCAAATTTGATAACCAAGGAGAAAACAATGTTACGCTGGACAATTACATTTTTAGTTATTGCTTTAATCGCTGCAGTGTTAGGTTTTGGTGGCATCGCAGGTGCCGCAGCTGGTATAGCAAAAATTATATTTTTTATCTTTTTAGTACTTTTAGTGATCTCATTAGTTTCAGGTGCACTACGTGGTAAATCACCCAGGTAGATAAAGCATTCAACTAACAAACACTAAAATTTAATTAATACTTACAAGGAATTACATTATGAATTCAACAACTGTAAAAGCAGCACTAATCGGTCTATTCGCAAGTTTCTTCATCATGGGTTGTGAAGATAATCATGCAGAAGACGCAGGCGAACGTATTGACGAAGCAGTAACTGACGTGCAAAACAAAGTAGAAGATGCATGTGAAAATGTTAAAGAAGGCGTAAACGCTGAAGAAACTAACTGTTAATTCTTCTTGTATCGCTAAAAAACGGCCTTAGGGCCGTTTTTTTGTGCCTGTAATAAAATCACTGACTATAAAGCTGCTCATTTAGCGGTTAGCTTGTTAAAATAAAAAAAACGATATTTAAAGCAAGGCAATATGGCATTTACAACAACCTACACACTAGATAAACCTTACTTTTACGAGTGCTTTGATGAGTCACTCCCGTACAGTAAGCGCGCCAAACCTAAGTACTTTTTACTTGTACTCCTCGTTGCGCTTGGTTTATTTGGCATTTATGTTTTAAACGATCATTACTTAGGATCGTTTATGATCATGCTAGGTGTACTAGAGTGCGTCGCTTTTTACTATCGCAGACCTTGGTGGGTAACCAGACAAATGCTCAGCAGAGCGTCGGGCTCTGAGGTTACACTTACCTTTGATGAAGAAGGCATTAAATCGGCTAATCATTACAAAAGCTTTCAGCTAACTTGGCAAGACATAAGCGAAGTAATAGATACTCAGCAAGGTATTATTATTAAAAATAAAAGCGGAATGCAGTACATTTCAAAACAAATACTAACCCCAGAAATACTCGCCTTTATAAACAAAAAAGCCACTCAGTGAGTGGCTTTTTGACTAGTTGAGTTAATTACTCAACTACGTATACGTGTTGATTAAGCATTGCCCGGATTAGGGTTCGACTTTTCAGCTTGTATGCGCATGTAAATCTCTTCACGATGCACTGATACGTCTTTTGGTGCATTAACACCGATTCGAACTTGATTTCCTTTAACACCTAGAACAGTAACTGTTACTTCGTCACCAATCATTAGGGTTTCACCTACTCTACGAGTTAGTATTAGCATTCTCTTGCTCCCATGTTCCAATAAAAATTATAAGATTCCGCTTAAACATACTAATGAAAATTAGACTGAAAAGTAAGTAAAAACTCTCAATCTATCCATTTTCTGTTAAAAATGCTTTGTGTAATGCACGAACTGCCAACTCTAGGTACTTTTCATCTATTAAAACTGAAATTTTGATCTCAGAAGTCGAGACTAAAACCACATTAATATTTTCCTGCGCTAATGCATCAAAAAATAAACTTGCTACACCAGAATGCGATTTCATACCCATTCCAACAGCAGAAACTTTAGCTACCGTTGGTAACCCGCTTATATTTCGAGCACTGAGTTGAGCTTGATCTTCGCTCAATAATTCAAGTGCTTGCAGATAATCATTCGAGTGCACAGTAAAAGCATAGTCTATTTTTTCAAAGATATGATTAACTTGATTAATCATATCTATTTCGATGCCATTATCAGCAAAAAGTTTCAATATTTTTGAAAGATATTGCGTACCGCTTGGCACACCATCTACTTTAATTAAACATTCGTCACGATTAAACGCAATTCCCGATACCACCTTGCTTGGCATATCGTTCTCCTCAAAACTTATTAATGTGCCTTCATCAGGATTAAAACTAGAAAGCACCCTAAGTGGCACATTGTGTCTACCTGCAGCTTCTACCGAGCGAATATGCAAAACTTTTGCGCCTAAACTTGCCAGCTCTAGCATTTCGGCAAAAGTAACTTGGCTCATTCTGCGCGCGTTAGGTTCAACACGAGGATCTGTAGTATATACGCCGTCAACGTCTGTATAGATCTGGCATTCGTCGGCTTTTATAGCCGCTGCTATTTCTACAGCCGATGTATCGGTGCCGCCGCGTCCAAGCGTTGTAATATTGCCCTCAATATCACGTCCCTGGAACCCAGCAATAATAGCAATACGATTATGCTCAAGCTCATGCTTTAAGCGCGTAGCAGCAACCTCTGCAATACGAGCTTTACCAAACATGTTGTCGGTTAGAATATTGACTTGATCCGCTAATAAGCTTACAGCTGAATGACCACGTTTGATAATAGCCATAGCAAGCAGTGATACAGAAACCTGCTCTCCGGTGCTAATAAGTACATCTAGTTCACGGCTACTCGGGCGAGTATCAATTTGTTTGGCGAGGTTAATTAAGCGGTTGGTTTCTCCCGACATAGCCGAGAGCACCACAACCACTTGATGTCCTTGTTGCCTGGTTTTAACAACAAGGTCGGCGACCGCTTCAATTCGCTCTATTGAGCCGACCGAAGTGCCACCGAATTTTTGAACAATAAGCGCCACTTAGGCTTAAGTACGCTCAGTTAACCAAGCTGTAACGCTATCTAGTGCAGCAGCAAGATTTTGTGGCTCACTACCACCAGCTTGTGCCATATCTGGACGACCGCCACCTTTACCACCTACTTGACCTGCCATATGATTAACTAACTCACCGGCTTTTACTTTGCCTGTTAAGTCTTTCGTTACACCGGCAATTAGGCTTACTTTGTCGCCACTGGCAACACCCAGTGCAATAACACCTGAGCCAATCTTGTTTTTAAGGTCATCAACCATACTGCGAAGCGCTTTAGATTCAGTACCTTCAACGTTTGCTACAAGTAGCTTAACGCCATTAATTTCAACAATCGAATCAAGTAAAGACGCGCCCGCTGCACTTGCTAGCTTATCGCTAAGCTGTGCAATTTGCTTTTCAAGGCCTTTAGATTTTTCAAGCAACGCAGTTACTTTTTCAAGTACCGATGCGCTATCGCCTTTAACTAAAGCTGCAACATCGCTAAGTTGTTGCTCTTGCTCGCTAACGTACGCTACAGCCTCTGCACCGGTTACCGCTTCAATTCGGCGAACACCTGCGGCAATACCGCTTTCAGATACAATTTTGAATAAACCAATATCGCCAGCGCGCTCAACGTGAGTACCACCACAAAGCTCAATAGAGTAGTCGCCAATAGTAACTACACGTACTTCGTCATCGTACTTTTCGCCAAACAATGCCATAGCACCTTTCGCTTTAGCATCATCAATAGCCATAAGCTCAGTATTAAGTGCAAAGTTACGACGAATTTCGTCATTAACTACACGCTCAATTTCACGTAGCTCATCTTTAGTAACTGCTTCAAAATGCGAAAAGTCAAAACGTAAACGATCTGGCTGAACAAGTGAGCCTTTTTGGCCTACATGGTCACCTAATAGTTGGCGTAGTGCTTCGTGTAAAATATGCGTAGCTGTGTGGTTTTTCTTAATGCTGTCGCGGCGCGTATCATCAATAGTGGCGTCAACTTTATCGTTAACACCAATACGGCCTTGTACAGTACCGTGGTGAGCAAAAGCATTACCAAGCTTAGTGGTATTAGTAACATTAAATTCGCCACCAGCAACTGTAATAGTACCCGTGTCACCCGTTTGACCGCCTGATTCAGCGTAAAACGGTGTGCGGTCTAGTACTACAATACCTTGTTGACCATCTTCTAATAACTGAACAGCTTCGCCACCGGCAAAAATTTCAATAACGGTCGCGCTGTAATGTGTGCTGTCGTAACCTTTAAAGTCAGTGTGTTTATCTGATTTTAATTGGTCATTGTAATCAGCGCCAAACTTACCCGCTTGTTGCGCTGTTTTACGTTGTACAGCCATACATTCTTCAAAGCCTTGATGATCAATTGTCATCTGGCGCTCACGCGCAACATCGGCCGTTAAATCAGCTGGAAAACCATACGTATCATAAAGTTTAAATACTAAGTCGCCCGGTATAATATCGCCTTTAAGGTCGCTTAAGCTTTCTTCTAAAATAGCTAAGCCACGCTCAAGTGTTTTACCAAACTGTTCTTCTTCAATGCGTAATACTTTTTCAATAATTTCTTGTTGCTTAGCAAGCTCAGGGTACGCTTGACCCATTTGCTCAATTAGCGCAGCAACTAATTTATAGAAAAACGAACCTTGTGCACCT
Organism: Pseudoalteromonas sp. 78C3; assembly: GCF_002836695.1. Taxonomy (NCBI): domain Bacteria; kingdom Pseudomonadati; phylum Pseudomonadota; class Gammaproteobacteria; order Alteromonadales; family Pseudoalteromonadaceae; genus Pseudoalteromonas; species Pseudoalteromonas sp. 78C3. The sequence goes on along the minus strand of NZ_PJAV01000167.1, from coordinate 9,826 downwards.
AATTTGTTACCGTGGCGCACAGCACGACGAATAATACGGCGCAGTACATAACCACGGCCTTCGTTAGATGGCATAACACCGTCTGAGATCAAAAACGCACACGAACGAATATGATCCGCCACTACGCGTAGTGACTTGTCGTCCATGTCTTGTGCATTAGTAACACTTGCAGCAGCAGCAATTAAGCCTTGGAATAAATCGATTTCGTAGTTTGAATGCACGCCCTGCAAAATAGCAGAAATACGCTCAAGGCCCATTCCCGTATCAACAGATTGCTTAGGTAGAGGCAACATTGTACCGTCGCTTTGACGGTTGTATTGCATAAATACAAGGTTCCAAATTTCGATGAAACGGTCGCCGTCTTCCTCAGGAGAGCCCGGAGGACCGCCCCAAATATGCTCGCCATGGTCATAAAATATTTCAGAACACGGACCACACGGACCAGTATCGCCCATAGACCAAAAGTTGTCTGAGGTCGCAATACGAATAATGCGGTCCTCTGGCAAGCCAATTTCGTTAGCCCAGTAACCAAACGCTTCTTCGTCATCGTGATAAATAGTTACTAAAAGTTTTTCTTTAGGTAGGCTTACTACCTCAGTTAAAAACTCCCATGCAAACTTAATCGCGTCTTGCTTAAAGTAATCACCAAAGCTGAAGTTACCTAACATTTCAAAAAATGTATGGTGGCGAGCAGTGTAGCCTACGTTTTCTAAATCGTTATGCTTACCGCCAGCACGTACACAGCGCTGCGAGCTTGTCGCACGTGTATAAGGGCGGCTTTCTGCGCCTAAAAATACATCTTTAAATTGCACCATGCCGGCATTGTTAAATAACAACGTGGCATCGTTACCCGGTATAAGCGAGCTAGAAGGTACTATTTGATGTTGCTTGCTGGCAAAAAAGTCTAAAAACTGTTGCCTAATTTGTGCGGTAGTCATGTGCTGCATTTGAAAGTCTCACCTGTATTTACTGTGCTTGCATTGCAAAATTAATTTCATCGTAGCTAAAACCCCGATACATTAAGTAGCGCACGCGCTTAGCTTTATCTTTGTAATCGAGATCGGCCGGTGTATTCGAATATTTTTTATTGTACGCATCCTGCGCAAGCTCAAACCAATCTACTTCAAGCTCTTCAACTACCAATTCAAGTAGCGAACGATCAATCCCTTTGCCCATAGCTTCGCTTTGTATTCGCTTAAGCCCGTGGCATTTAAATATGTGTTTTCTTACAAAGCCTTCACAGTATCGCTGCTCGTTAATAAAATTATGCTTTTCGCACCAATCAAGCAGCGTTTCAATAAACTCTTCTGTGGCTTCTTTTTGCTGTAATTTAAGCGTTAACTCACGACGCGAATATTCTTGGCGCCCTAGTAACCAAAGTACATAGTTTTTTAGTTTTTGCTTTAATTTATCATCCATTAAGCGTCAAAACGCCCGCTTGTTTCACTGCTAAGTGGCTTAACATTAATGTCGTCACTTGGTGGTACAACAGGCATAAAAATGGCTTGATAAGATACAAAAAAGCTAATGTAGCAAATCGGCATTAAAATCAACAGTGGTAAGAACGATAAGAACATCGAAAGCGCCATAAATAATGCGCAAATAAGGCCAAAAACGCCAAGTGGCAAAATGTTATGATAAAACACCATTAACGATTTTTTAAGCGCCGTTAAAATACGTGTTTCTTTACTAAAATAAACAAGCGGTACAGCGTAAGCAAACGCCGTTAAATAAATTAGCATTGCCATAAAAAACAAAATGACATTCGCGCCCGAAATACTCTCAAGCATTTGTTCAAGTGCTACGTTTGGATCAAGTCCTGGTTGGCTCATAACAGCCACTGCATCGGCAAATAAGCCATTAGCAAGTAACGCCATTAAAATGCCCGCACCCATTTGATAAAGTGCTAAACGCAATAACCCTAAGCGATTTCCCTTAGCCGTAAATGGCTTGAGAATATCGGCTAGCATAATTTTTCCGCCCTGCTGCTTACTAAGCACCGCTTGGTAAAACCCTGCGGTTAAAAATGGCGTAGCGAGTGCTGCTACTACTTGCAGCAGCGGTAAAAATAAAGACAGCAGCCCTACAATACCAATAAATAAATGCATAAAAATAAAGGTTGCTGGCTGGGTTTTAAAAATAAGCCATCCGGCTTTTAACCACTTTAGCCCTGCATCGGCTTTAAAAATTCGTAATTGTGTAGACATACTTGCTCTTAATTTAAAACGAAACACGCCAAGTATAACTTGGCGTGAGGGGGTATTAATAGACGAAACGTAATTAAATGATTAAGGTTTTTTAATTTTCTTAATATCTAACATATGCGCGCCATGCTTAATTTTTGTTTCTAGGTACGATTTATTACCCGCAACACCCGCTTTAATGTGCGCATGCGTGCCCACAACCGAGTCAACATTAATACCGGCATCTTTTAATGCGTTAAGCTTTTTAGGATTATTGGTCATTAATTTAACGTGGCTTAAATTAAGCGCATTAAGCATTAACACAGCATCCGAAAAGTCACGTAAATCATCAGCAAAGCCTAAATGATTATTAGCTTCGTAGGTGTTCATACCTTGCGATTGCAATACGTAAGCATCAATTTTGTTGTATAAACCAATGCCACGACCTTCTTGGCGTAAATACAATAAAATACCGCCTTGCTCGTGCATCATTTCAATACATTCATTTAGCTGCTCGCCGCAATCACAACGCGATGAGTAAAATACATCACCTGTTAAACACTCTGAATGCATACGAATAAGCGGTACATCTTGCTCTGTATCAGCGTTGTTAAACACCATAGCAATATGTTCTTTACCATCTTTTAAATCAGTAAATGAGATTATTTCTGCAGGGATATCACTATTTCTGCCAACATTAAGCTGGACTCTTGCTCTTACTTGCGCCACGACAAATCCAAATATTTAAATAACTACGACACGACAATAAAGTGATAATATCACAAAATAGGATAAATACACCGTAGTACAAGACTGTTTATGGCAAATATATGGCGACGACAGGCGTTATTTTCAATGATCGTTAAGCAATTAATAACCCGAATATTACAACCTCGCTTGTTTACTTTAATTTACCTAAAATAATGACAAACCTTGATAGTTTTGGTAATTTTATGGGCTAATAAATAATAGGGATTATTATGAAGTACCAACAGCTCGCCATATCGATAGGATTAAGCTTATTAGCCTTTGCTAACTCCACTTTCGCAAACCAAGTAAATAGCATTCAAGTTGTATCTGCAAACGCCGAAGAAACTGACTCAGCATTTGTTGCAGCCAAAGAACAAGCTGAAAAAGAAGCACAACTTGCCTATCAAAAAGGGCTCGCTCTATATGGAGAAAATAGCAATGAAACGGCAAAGCTTGCTATTAACTACGCCAAAGCCATCAATAATTATACTGCAAAGAACATTATGGTTATAGGGAATGGCAATGAAAAGAAACGGTTTGATTTGTATTCACAGGCCCACCGTATTTTAGTTAAAAACTATGGCGAAAACTCAATAGAGACTATGGATACGCTACTAGCCAAAGCCACTCATACCAATAAATCATATATCGCAGTCAAAAACTTTAAGCAACTCATTAAAATCGCTGAATTACAAAATAACCCAGGCCTTGTCGCCAATATGCAATTTGAAGCTGCAGAAACATTACTTTATAGGTTTAGCCATAGCGAATACTCTTTAGTGAAAATATACGCTCAAGATGCAGATAAGTATTACCAAGCCCAGCTACCTGATAATGCAGTAGAGCGTATAAAGTCTGACTTTTTAATGGTTTCATTTGAGAGTGGCCGTAAAGATTACGACAAAGCAACTAAAAGGCTAAACCGTATAGTTGGCTTATTTGATAAATATAAAAATTTAGATCAAAGCTTTGAGCTTAATGCACATGTTGGCTTAGTTCAGCTATATGAAAAACAAGATGAAAGCGATAAAGCGACTAAACACGCCTTAGCCTTTGCTAAAAATACGCACTGGAAAAATACCTCAGAGCAAAATCCACTCTACATAACCGAGCCTATATACCCTCGCGGTGAAACTAAAAGTCATGTAATAGTTATATTAGAGATTACTGTTGATACCCATGGCTTTGTGAAAAATCCTAAGGTTATTAGTTCTGAAGGTTCTAAAGCGTTTGAAAAATCAGCGATAGCCGCTGTTAAACAATGGCGTTACGCTCCAAAGTTTAAAAATGGAAAACCTGTAAATGCAACAACTCAAGCTGAACTGTATTTTGAACGCCTTTAAGTAGTTTTACCATTCAGTCAAAAATTATATTAATAAGAAACTGTTGTAATTACGTCAACCTAGTTTCAATTTAAAAGTTAATAGGGATTATTATGAAACGTCAGCAACTCGCTTTATTTATAGGCTTAAGTTTATCTGCTTTGAGCGCAACAACTTTAAGTACTACAGCACTCGCCAGCCAAGCAAGCGATCCTCAAGCGGTATTTAGCCAAGCATACCAAAGCTATTTAGCAGCAGTTAAAGCAGACAAAAACGTACAACAAACTGCCAAACTTGCTTACACATCAGGTAAAGCCGTTTACGGTAAAAGCGACGACAATACTGCCAACTTAGCTATTAATTACGCTAAAGCAATAAAAGGCTACGGCGATGAGCTAAACGAACAGCGTTTTGCACTTTATAACGAAGCCCATACTATTTTAGCTGCAAACCACGGTAAACTATCAATAGAAACAATTGATGCACTGCTCGGCCAAGCTAACTACACAACATCAGCTTACAAAGCAGCTAACTTTTTAGAACAAGTAATAGATATAGCTAAAACACAAAATAAGCCTAAGTTTGTAGCCGACATGAAACTAGAAGCGGCATCACTGCTTGCTAAAAAGTTTAGCTCTAAAAAATATCGCGAAGCGAAAAACTACCTAGAAGAAGCCGACGAATACTACCGTGAAAATCTACCTAGTAGCTCGGTAGAGCAAATTAAAGCTAACTTTTTAATAGCCGTATTTGCCGAAGGCAGTAAAAAATATAATCAGGCAATTGAGCGCTTAAACAACATAGTTACCGCGTTTGACGATAACTTAAAATACGATCACAGTGCTGAGCTAACCGCTCATTCTAAACTTGTAGGTCTGTACGAAAAACAAGGCAAAAGCGAAGAAGCAACTAAACACTGCCTCGCTATCGCTCAAATGGTGCCATGGAAAGAATCGCAAGAGCAAACACCACTCTATCGTGTTAATCCTAAATACCCAGTGCACAAAGCCAGATTTAGTACCGATGGTAGCGTTATTATGGAGTTTGAGGTAGACGCAGCTGGCTTTGTAAAAAACCCAAAAGTACTTAGCTCTGAAGGCGGCAGCGCATTTGAAAAGTCAGCCAAAGCAGCGCTTGAGCAATGGCGTTACGCGCCAAAGTTTGAAAATGGCAAACCCGTTAGCGCTATTTCTCAGGTACAGCTCGACTTTAAAATTAACCGCCACTAAAAGCGGCTCATTAAAAAAGGCGCTTTATGCGCCTTTTTTAATACCAACTAATACAAATTCTACGTAGTTAAAATTCGTAACTTACGCTAATACCGCCATCGGCTCTTTTTTCGTTGCTATCGCTTGCTTTACCATAGCCCACATCTAGCTCTAATCTAAAACCAGCGCTGTTCAATCCATTAAAGTTATAGCTGTAAGTAAGCCCTATGCCGTTTGTTGTTTCTTCATCAAAAATTCCGCCAATTACACAACCTAGCGTATTAGCAAAGTCAGTTGCTACATCATTAGTTGAACTTTCACACTCTTGGTCTGTATCTCTTGCACCAATAGCGCCCACAAGCGCGCCAAAAGCATGTTTTTTATTATCGCTAACTGCTTGTTCAAAACCGGCTGAAAAACCATCATCAAGGCCTAGTTTATAATTTGCATACCAGCGTTGTGTGTCGTCGTTAGCCGACAAAGACACTTCAGGAATAACTAAATAAGGATAGCCACCCCCAATCGAAAAACTAACATCGTTAGCAAAAGTAGAACAAGAAGCGATAGATAAAGTGAGTAGTAATATTTTTTTTTTCATAAAGTTCCCTTTGAGTAAGTATAAAATGTACTTACTTTAGGAACATCATGCAATACGACAAAAAGCTCGTTAAATTTAGCTTTAGTAATAAAATAGGGATTAAATTTTAGCGAGTATTTTGTCGCTAGCCGCTTCAATTAAATCGAGCACATTTTCAAAGCCATCATCGCCGCCGTAATAAGGATCGGGAATAGCGCTTTGGGCTTGCTCGCCATATTCTAAAAATAGCGCCAGCTTATAGCGTAAATGCTCAGGGCATTGCGCTGTTAAATCAGCTAAATTTTGTGTATCGGCCGCTAAAATTAAATCAAATTCAGTAAAATCGCTTGTGCGTACTTTACGTGAATAAATACCTTTAAAACTATAACCGCGCTTCTCCCCTGCTGCCATTGAGCGACTATCAGGCGTTTTACCTTCGTGGTAACCAATAGTCCCTGCCGAATCAACTTTAACGTTAACGCCTAGTTTTTTAGCACGGGCTTTTAATACCGCCTCTGCGGTTGGCGAGCGGCAAATATTACCTAAACAAACTATGAGTACTTTTTTCATTAAGGCTCCTCTAACTAATTTAAAAACCTAAGCTTTAAAACTGTTTTAAAATACTTGCGTCGTAATCTTCAACGTTAAGCGTTACGTTATGTTGCGCTGCAACAGATTCAAGCTCAGCTTGTTTAATGGCTAAATCGTCCATAGTGATTAGGTTATCGTCTAACTGCCACAATAACCGAGAGCCCGCGTAGCTATAGTGAATCGCTAATAACGCATCGGCATTACCTTCACGGCCAGCGGCTTTTAACTTAGCCATTTTACGGGTTATTTTATTAAGTGCTTTTTTAAGCTCCCACACATAAACAACTTCTGTCATAAACGTATGTGTACGATATTTATGAAGTAACCACGCAAGCCCAACGCTAGTAATAGCAACGCCTATTAAGTTCCAATGAAAGTGGCTACCACTTTCATCAGGAAATAAAGCAATCAGCGTTTGCGATATAGCCAAGCTGCCTACCGCCAAACCAATACCACATCCTGCAATAACACGGTTTAAATGTTTACGGTAACGCGCTTTATTTATTTCAATGAGTTGCATAACAGCCTAAAAAGTTAAGTTTTAATATTTGCGAATGGCTATTGTAACTAAACCCCACATTTTTTATAAAATTATTTCACCCCTTTTTGATTTGCCACCCGTTATAGCTTTGAAAACACCCTAATTGTAGTGGTCAATAAAATTTGGAGCGGCTTATGCACACACTTGAAGTACCTAACAACCCAGTATTTATTAAAACATCGACTGCCGTTATCGGCGGCGCCGCGATGACTTTTGCAGCTTTTGCGTTTATGCAATATTTAATAAGTGGCGAGCAACGCGCACCGGTAAAACCAGGGGACGATATTATAGTAGAAATTTTTAAGGCGCCTGAGGATTCAAAGCTAAGGCATATACAAAAAATACAGCCGCCACCGCCAATGCCTAAAGTGCCGCAAAAAGCTCCACCGCTTGATACATCAGCCGATCCTGTGCTGGCAATTAGCGACTTTACGCCGATTACAATTGACGATTTTGGTGGCGACATTAACAACACCATTAATCGCCCAACGGGAGATGCAACACCCATTGTGCGCATTAGCCCTAAATACCCAACAACAGCAGCGCGCGATGGTATTGAAGGTTGGGTGCAACTAAGCTTTAGTATTTCGCCAACGGGGGAGGTAATCGACCCAGTAGTTATTAACGCCGAGCCAAAACGTACCTTTGACCGCGAAGCAATAAGAGCCATTAAACGCTGGAAATATCGCCCCAAAGTAATTGAAGGTGTGGCACAATTACAAACAGGTCAAACTGTACAGCTCGATTTTAAATTAGATAACTCTATTTAACGGACTAAACGCCTATGCTACTAAGTATTAAGTCATGGTTATTTGAAACGCCAAGCAAGGACTGCATGGCAAGTTACGCAAAAAGTGGCGACAATCGTTACTTAGAGCAGCTTATCGCCCTCTACAGTAACGACTTATACCACTACCTTGTTACGCAATCTAATACGCATTTAGCATACGACGTAAGTCAACAAACATGGCTAAAAGTAATCGAAAAGCGCCACCTTTACCAAGCACAAACCACACCCAAAGCGTGGTTATTTAAACTTGCCCGCAACACACTCATTGACGAATACCGCAGGCAACAACACTTTGTAGAGTTTGACGAAAACACGTATTTACCCGCAAAGCAAAGTGAGCAAAGCGATACAAATATAAGTTACGAAGCATTCGACGCCGCACTTAAACAACTGAGTTTTGTACAACGCGAAGCCATTACATTACAACAAGAAGGCTTTTCGCTCACCGACATAGAACTTATAACGCAAAGCAGCCTCGAGACCATTAAAACAAGGCTGCGCTATGCCAAGCAAAACCTTAAACGTTTATTAGGAGCAAACAATGAACAAGCCTGATGAGCCGTTTGATCAAAAGCTCACACAACATTACAAAGAGCGAAAAGCGCGCACTACACTTACAAGTGATCAGCAAAAAGTGCTACTTAATAAAGCCACGCACACTAAGCCTAAAAAAATCGGCTTTACGCTACAGCTAATCAGCCTAGCCTGCGCACTGGGTGTGTTTGCATTTATTGTGTTTGATAATAACAACATAATAAATACAGAGCCCAAAACCGTGCTTAACAGCGTACTTAAGACTATAGACATTCACGACTATTCAATTATTAAAACACACGAAATAAATCCATCCGGCAGCTACGCAAGCTCTATTACAGAGCAAAAACACGCACTCGACAGCCAATTCGCTAATGATTTACGCCGCCACCAACAACGCCACATAGAATACGGCACTCTAGTGAAGGTAGATAACGACTGGTATATAGTCAGCTGTAATGACGAGGTGCTAGTGCAAATTAAGCATTCGCTGTTGAGTGATTTAAAAGGTAAACACGCGGTAGAAAGTAATATAAATACGGGTGATATGCTCGCTATGGCACATAACGGTAAGGGGCAGATTATTGCGCTTAAACATGCGGGAATTGGGGTTAAGGTGTGTAGAGGTTAATGAACTGTTTGCGACTAAGCAAAAATAACCCCCAAAGGTTTAAAAGTCATTCAACTATTAGACAATAACTTTAAAGATTAACAGAGAAAATTTACCAGTCAGAACTTATTTAGGAAGCCAACTTAGCGCAATTAGCGTTTAAATAGTCACTAAAAATATATTTTCATCCTGAGTGGGAGCACTGCTTTAGGAAACTATTTTTCCACTCTTTAAGTGCTTTCTTAGTGTCTTCAGTTTCTATTCTTATATTTCTGGGGGGTTGTGAAGTCCAGCCATGTTTGCGCGGCGTTGAGGTTCCATCAGGGTATATCAATTTGTATTCAAATGGAGGTGGAGACAACCTCATCTCACTGTAACTTTCGACTGCACTCTTGTTTAAAGCCACAACTTTATCAGAGCTGTAATCCCATATAACTATATTATCACCTACGTTACTAATAATATGACCACACATATTATCTTCACGATTTTTAATTATTATCTTATATTTGGCTAACTCAATCTTAGATGAAATAGACTTTAAGTGATAACCGTAAGCCGCATATGACACTAACATCAAAATCACTATAGTTAGAGCGTTTACAAATAGCATATTAGTTTCTTTTTCATACCCAGTATGCTTATCACTATAAACTATTCCCTTGGTACGATCTTTTTCCTCTAATAGATGAAAAATATCCTTTGTAGCTTTAATTATTG
>NZ_PJAV01000019.1:0-3479 GCF_002836695.1 Pseudoalteromonas sp. 78C3 | reverse complement strand
GTACCTCTTATATAAGTGATCTTATTTAAGTACTCTTATTTTATAAAGTTATTTAAGAACCTGTGCTAGTAATTCAATTGGGTGTTTTGGTTTAAACTTTTCAAAACGTTTAACTTGGCTACGACAAGAAAAGCCCGTAGATAAAAGTTGCTCAGATTTATTTTTATCTACAATTGGTTTCCAGCTCATTTCGTAAAGCGCACGTGAGTTATCTTGATTTTGTGCTTCGTGGCCGTAAGTTCCCGCCATTCCACAACAACCTGTATTTGTTGTTTTTAATGTTAAACCAATATCATTGAAAATTGTTTGCCATACATTTGCTGCTTTTGGCAGCGCAGTTGTTTCAGTACAATGACTCAGTAATGTAAATTCGGTATCTGTATTTTGCTTTGCGCTTAGTGATTTAAACGATTGTGTTTCTAGCCATTCATGAGCAAGCTGCACATTAAATTCGCCACGGTTATTTTCTAAAATTGTATTATATTCATCGCGATAACACATAACGAGTGACGCATCTAAACCGACTAACGGTGCATTAATATCATTTAATTTATTTAAAAACTCGGCTGCATTTTTAGCTGTAACTTTAAATTCATGTAAAAAACCTTTTACGTGTTGCGGTTTACCATTTGGTTTAAAAGGTAATAGCATTGGTTTTTTGCCAAGTTGGGTTATTAAAGTAATAAAACTTTCTACTAATTCCGCTTCGTAAAAGCTCGTAAATGGGTCTTGTACTATTAATACATACTCACTTTGTTGCTCTGCATTTAATTTATTTAATAAATCAAAATCAAATTTTTGTGTTTTAGTAACACGCTTTGAAAGTGCAGGAATACTCAACTGTGGTGTATCAACATAGCCAACCGTTTTTTTAATAACATTACTAACTAATGATGTTTTAACAATTGGATTTATAACTTTAGCGAACTTTGCCATTAATGGCGCGCTATTTTCTATGTTACCAACAAGGTAATCTTTTAGCGGACGTGCATAATAACTATGATAATAATTTAAAAAGCGCGAACGAAAAGTGGGTACATCTACTTTAATTGGGCATGCTGTTGTACATGCCTTACATGCTAAACATTCATCCATTGACGCTTTTACTTCGTGAGAAAAGTCGTAAATACCTTTTCGTTTTTCGCGGCTATGAACAAAACGTTCCCACCAGGTAATGACTTCACCTTTGTTAAGTTGCTTTTCTACTTCGAGCAAATCTACATTTTTTGACTCTTGTAGACGAAGCCATTCGCGCATTAAACTTGCGCGTCCTTTTGGTGAATTACGGCGATCGCCAGTTACTTTATACGATGGACACATAGGTGAATTTTCATCGTAATTAAAGCATATGCCATTACCATTACAGGTCATTGCGTTGTTAAAACTGGTTTTGACTTCTATTGATATTTGCTTATCGAAGTGCGATCTCTTTTGTCCATCTACACTAACTAGTGAGTCTTCACTATCGATAGGAGTGCATATTTTACCGGGGTTAATACGGTTGTTAGGATCGAAAGCTGTTTTTATTTTACGAAGTTGTGTATATAAATGCTCACCAAAAAATTCAGGACTATATTCACTTCGGTAACCTTTACCGTGCTCGCCCCACATTAAACCGCCGTACTTAGCGGTTAGTTTTACGACCTGATCTGAAATAGTTCTAAGTAGTTTTTCTTGTTCTGGGTCACACATATCAAGTGCTGGGCGTACGTGTAAAACGCCCGCATCAACATGGCCAAACATACCGTACTGTAAATTATGACTGTCGAGTAATGCTCTAAATTCGACAATATAATCTGCTAAATTTTCAGGCGGTACAGCGGTGTCTTCTGCAAAGGCGAGAGGTTTTTGGCTGCCTTTTACATTACCTAATAAACCCACTGACTTTTTACGCATTGCGTAAATTTTTAGTATATCGCTTTTATCACTGGTTAACTGATAACCAATAACGCCATTAGTTTGATTTTTTACGCATTCGTCTAGAAGCTTACAAAGCGTGTCTACTTTGTCTTTTATATCATCGTTTGATACTGCATTAAACTCGACCATGTTAAGGCCTTGCATATCTTTATTTGGTACGTCGGTTATTAAGTCCGATACTAAATTCCAAATGATATCTTCACGCGCCAAGTTTAAAACTTTGCTATCAACGGTTTCTACCGAGGTCGCGCGTGCATCGACTAAAAATGGTGAATGGCGAAGTGCTGAGTCAAAACTATCGTACTTAATATTAATAAGCGTTTTAAATTCAGCAATAGGCGTTAGGTTTAATTTTGCTTCAGTTACTATACCTAATGAGCCTTCTGAACCCGTTATTAGTCGGCTCATGTCAAAAGTAAGTAAGTCATCACTTAGCACATGCTCTAGGTCGTAGCCGGTTAAAAAACGATTTAACCGTGGAAACTTAGCTAAAATAGCAGCGCGTTCATTAACTGAAATATCTAAAACTGTTTTATATAAACTACCAATTAATGAGTCTTGATTAGCTATAATTTGTGCTTTGTCGATGTCTATTGGGGAGGTACACATAGGTGTGCCATCAACTAAATAAGTTGTTAGCCCTAAAACATGATCGCTCGTTTTACCGTAAACTAACGAGCCTTGCCCCGATGCGTCAGTACTTATCATGCCACCAATAGTTGCCCTGTTACTGGTAGATAAATCGGGTGAGAAGAAAAAGCCATAAGGTTTTAAAAAGTCATTAAGTTGATCTTTTATTACGCCGGTTTGAACGCGTACCCAGCCTTCTTCTACATTTATTTCGAGGATTTCGCGCATATAGCGAGACAAATCTACAACAATACCAGGTGTTAACGATTGTCCGTTAGTGCCTGTTCCACCGCCACGAGGACCAAAAGTTAATGATAAAAACGGGTCGCGAGATGCTGTTTGCAGTGCGAGCTGAATATCTTTTTCATTTTTTGGAAAAATAACACCTTGCGGTATTTGCTGATACACACTGTTATCGGTTGAAGCGGTAATACGCGTTGCATAACTTGCGTCGGTGTCTCCGATAAAACCTTGGTTTGCAATGGTATTTAGGTAGTTTGCGACAAGTTCTGTCGCGGCATCTTGTTGTGTAATTGTTGCTATCATGACGGCGATATTTTAGGGCATTTGACTAATTATATCATGGTGATGGCGAATAGAAATTGAAGATTTTACAGTTTGTAACACTCTTTTAGTCGATTTTAATGCAGCTTAAATTATACTCAAGTTAACAAGTAATAAGGTGTATTATATGAAAAAATTACTATTACAGATCAGTGGCGTGTTATTTATTTTGCTAGGATTATTTTTTGCGATTGTAGCTAGGGCGTGTTGACCTTTGGTTGTTGAATTTGCAGCAGTTTAGGCAAGGCAGAGCCTATGTAGTGTGGTTACTCCCCATAAATAGGCGATAACGCAGCATAAATACCAAACATGCGCTGCCCAATGGGTTCTTTCTAAGGACGAGTAACTCTTTGTTGCCTACATGG